>JAHFOZ010000413.1 GCA_023261405.1 Planctomycetota bacterium | reverse complement strand
GGCGATCCGGCGGACGAGGGGAGAGGAGAAGACGTGCTTCTCGTCCCCATCCGGCCGCCCCGCCGGGACGGACACCGCGACCGGGATCGGGACCGGCGCCGGCGCGGCGGGTGCGGAGGCAGGAACCGGGGGCGCGGACGGCGCCGCGCGGCCCGCCTCATCCACAATGGCCACCACCGTGTGGATCGGGACTTTCGACCCCACCGGCATCAGGATCTTCCTCACCACGCCGCCCACGGGCGATGGGATCACGGTGTCGACCTTGTCCGTCGAGATCTCGAAGAGGTCCTCATCCCGCTTGATGGGGTCGCCTTCCACCTTCAACCACTTCGTGATGATGCCCTCGAAGATGGATTCACCCATCTGGGGCATGACGATGTTCGTGGGCATGCTTCGATCCCCTCAGGAATAATGACCGGCGCCCATGATACAACGTGACCGAGGACAGGCAATAGGCATTAGGCATCAGGCCAGCGGCAGTGCAGGCCCCTCTGGAACGGCTTCGACGGACCTCCGACACCCCCGCGAGCCCTCAATATCTAAGCAGCCGGTCCGCCGCCCCGGCGATGTCCTTCACCGAGGGAAGGACGGCGTCCTCCAGCGTGGGGGCGAAGGGAATCGGGACGTCCGGGGAGGTGACCCGGACGACCGGGCCGTCCAGGTGCTCGAAGGCCTCCTCGCACAGCACGGCCGCGATCTCCCCCGCGATGCTCCCCGTGCGAGTATCCTCGGTGACGGTCATCACCTTCCCGGTCTTCTTCACGCTTTCCACCACGGCGGCACGGTCGAGCGGATAGATTGTCCTCAGGTCGAGCACCTCGATCGACCGCCCCTCGAGCGCGGCCACCGCCTCCATCGTGCGGTGGAGCATCATCCCGTACGTGACGATCGTCAGGTCCTCCCCGGGCCGCACGACGCGCGCCCGCCCGAGTGGGATGGCCGGGGAGCCGTCCGCCACCTCCTCTTTGATCCTGCGATAGAGATGCTTGTGCTCGAGGAAGATGCACGGATCGTTGTCCCGGATGCAGGCCTTGAGAAGTCCCTTGGCGTCCGAGGGGGTGGCCGGGGCGACCACCTTGAGGCCCGGCGAGTGCGCGAACCACATCTCGATGCTCCGTGAATGGAAGGGCCCCGCGCGGCCCCCGGCCCCCCAGGGTCCCCGGAAGGTCACGGGGACGCCCTTCCCCCAGCGGTAGCGGCTGGTCCCCGCGACGTTCACGATCATGTCGAACGCGCACGCGATGAAATCGATGAACTGGAACTCCACCACCGGCCGCAGCCCCGTGTACGCCGCGCCGATCGCGGCCCCCACGAAGCCTTCTTCCGAGAGGGTGGTCTCGATGACCCGCCCCGGGCCGAACTTCTCGAGGAACCCCTTCGTGACCTTGAACGCCCCGCCGTAGGCGCCGATGTCCTCCCCCATCAGAAAGACCGTCGGGTCCGCCTCCATCTCCTCCCAGAGTCCGCGCGAGATGGCGTCGAGGAACGTGAGTTCAGGCATCGCGCCTCCACCACGGCGTGAAGGGCACGATCGAGTCGTCCTCGAAGACCCCCTGCAGGGCCTCCTTCCCGTCCGGCAGCGGGGACTCCTCCGCGAACTTCACGGCATCCTCCACCACGGCGGCGACGCGCGCGCCCACCTCGGCCTTCTCGGCCTCTCCGAACCCGAGCACCGCCTCGAAGCGCCCGATCGGATCCTTCTTCCGCCAGGCCTCGATCAGTCCCTTCGGCACGTAGGCCTGGTTGTCGTGCGGCGCGTGGCCACGCATCCGGAAGGTCTTCAGCTCCAGGATCTGCGGGCCCCCGCCCGCGCGCGCATCCTCGATGCAACGCTTCGCCAGGCGATAGACTTCGAGGACATCGTTGCCATCCCCCGTGATCCCCGGGATCCCGAAGGCCTTCGCCTTGTCTGAAAGATTCTCGAGGAGCGACTGCTTCGAGGTGGGCGTGGAGTAGGCGTACTGGTTGTTCTCGATGATCACCACGAGGGCCAGCTTCTGCACGGACGCGAGGCAGAGCCCCTCGTAGAAATCGCCCGTGGACGTCGCGCCGTCGCCGATGTAGGTCAGCGCCACCCGGTCCTCCCCCTTGAGCCGGGCGCCGAGCGCCATCCCGGCCATGACCGGGACCATCGTTCCCAGCATCGAGATGTACGCGACGACGCCGGTGCGCTCCACGTCCCCGAAGTGCTGGGAGTTGTCCCTCCCCCGGGTGGGTGACGTGGCCTTGGCGAGGTACTGGGTCATGATGTCCCGCGCCGAGTGGCCCCGGACGAGCACCGTCCCGATGTTCCGGATCATGGGGGCCACGTAATCCCGCTTCTCGAGCGCGAAGGCCGAGCCGATCGAGATCGCCTCCTGACCCTGGTTCGAGAAGAGCCCGCCCACGACCTTGTTCTGCTGCTGGAGGACGTGGGCGCGTTCGTCAAGGGCGCGGGTGAGCCGGAGGAAGTAGTACATCTCCCTCTGGACGGCCGGCGTGGGATCAGCGACCCTGGCTCTCGGGATCATAGCTCATGGCGCGCCCGAAAACCTCACCGAACTCCTCCGCCAGCGCCCGGCGGAGCGCCTCGAGGTCCACGGCGCGACCGGTCTCCTCGGCGAGCGATGTTACGGCCTTGCCCTGGAGCCCGCAAGGGATTATCTGGTCGAAGTACGAGAGGTCCGTCGCCGCGTTGAGCGCGAATCCGTGGGAGGTGACCCAGCGCTCGACGCGGACCCCGATCGCGCCGATCTTCCGGCCGCCCGTCCAGACCCCGGTCATCCGCTCCTCCCTCCCGGCCCTGATCCCGTGGCGGGCGACGGCGCGGATCATGACCTCCTCGAGTCGCCCCACGTACCATTTCACATCCTGCCGCAACTCCCCGAGGTCCACGATCGGATAGCCCACCACCTGACCCGGACCGTGGTAGGTGATGTCTCCTCCCCGCTCGGTGCGGACCACCTCGACCCCCGGCCGCGCCGCGACCAGGTGCTCGGGCCTCGCCACCTTTCCCAGCGTGATGACATGCGGGTGCTCCACGAACAGGAGCGTGTCGGGGATCCGTTTCTCGATCCGCCGGCGGACGAGATCCTTCTGACGGAGCACGGCCTCACCGTAGGGCACGACGCCGTCATAGCGCCACCGGCACGGGGTCATGACGTCACGGCAGAGCGCCCGCCGCCGCCCGCAGCGCCCAATAGCCCAGGAGGAGCACCAGCAGCGCGCCGGCCGCCACCTCCATGCCTCGCGACCGGGGCCAGTCCCACTCGCGCCCGCACGCGAGGGTCCATGCGTGCCCCGCCCAAAGGACGACGAGCACCGCCAGCGCCACGGGGCCGAACGCATGGAAGCGCACGGACTCCAGAAACCGGCCCTGCGCGCAGGCGGTCACCGAACGGGTCATCCCGCACCCGGGACAGGCCACGTTGAAGAGGAGCTTGGAGCCGCAGATCGGGGGCCCCGAGGGGTGATAGAAAAACGAGGCCAGCAGGCCGGCCGTCAGGACGGCCAGGAGCGCCCAGCGGGCCGCCCGGCGCGGGTTCCGAACCTCCATGGCCGCGTCTCTCACAACGCTCCGGAAGGCGCCTGGCCGTGCCGGCTCCAGTGGTTGTTGAGCTCGTTCTGCAGGATGGCCGGAGCCACCACGTTGATGAACGGGATGAAGCAACCGGCCACGGCCAGCAGACAGCAGGCGAGCGCCACGTCGATGACGGGCATCCCTTCCTCTTCGGTGATCTCCTTGAGCCTGCTGCCGTAGTTCCACCCCACGTAGATGGTCCACAACCCGCAGGTCACGATGGAAAGCAGCACGTCGACCCCCGGGTTGACCACGTCGCGCCCCTTGTGGCGGTTGAGATCGGAGCCGACCTGGTACCAGGCGACGATGCCCCAGATGCCGCAGGTCACGATGCAGAGGATCACGAGGATGGCAATGTTCCGCTGCTCGCCCACGGGGCCCCCGGCGACCGCGGCCGCGCGCGCCGGAGGGGGCGCCGATGTCGTCCCGTCCTCGGGGATGTCTCGCTGGCAGAAGCGGCAGCGCCGGGCCAACGCGCTGACCTCCTCCGCGCAGTGCGGGCACTTCCGCACGACGGTGGAGCTGCAGAACTTGCAGACCTTGGCGGCCTCGGGAATCTCCTCGAAACAGAACGGACATTTCTTCATCGCCATCCCCTCGGGGCGGTAGCGGCCGGCGGCCGGCCCGCCCGGACCTCATTATGACCTATATGTGGATCGCGTGGCCGTAGAAGGCGTGCGCCGCCTCCATCACCCCCTCCGACAGCGTCGGGTGCGGGTGGATGCTGTGGGCCAGGTCCTCCGCCGTCATCTCCCCGTTCAGCACGGCCACCGCCTCAGAGATCATCTCGCCCGCATGCGCGTGGACGATATGCACGCCCAGGATCTCGTCGTACTTCGCGTCGCCCACGATCTTCACGAAGCCCTCGTTCTCGCCCTCGATCGATGCCTTGCCGATCCCCATGAACGGGAACTTCCCCACCTTGACCGGGTGGCCTCGCTCGCGGGCCTTCTTCTCCGTGAGCCCCACCGAGGCGACCTGGGGATCGCAGTAGGTCACCCCGGGGATGCGGTCGTAGTTGATCGGCTTCACGGGCTTCCCGGCGATGTGTTCCACGGCCAGGATCCCCTCCGCGCTCGCCACGTGCGCGAGCTGGGGGGTCGGCACGATGTCCCCGATCGCGTAGACCCCCGGCTCGTCGGTCTGCATGAACGGCCCGACCTTGACGAACCCGCGGTCGAGCCTGGCCTTCGTGTTCTCGAGCCCGATCTTCTCCGTGCAGGGCTTCCGTCC
>JAHFOZ010000412.1 GCA_023261405.1 Planctomycetota bacterium | reverse complement strand
CACGTGCTCGAGGCGGCGAAGGCGGGCGCGCACATCGGGACGATGCCGTTCAACGTCTTCGACAAGCTGATCAGCCATCCGCTGACCGACAAGGGCGTCCAGATGTTCCTGGACGACTACCGCAAGATCCCGAAGTAGGGCTGCCGTTCGAGGGGGGGGGAGCGTGTCCAAGCTGTGCCTGACGCACCGGGACCGGCCGGCGGTCGCGATGTGCCACCAGTGCCACAAGCCGGTCTGCCAGGCCTGCACCCTCATCCAGCCGCACGGCCAGTTCTGCTCCCCCGAGTGCAGCATCCTGAACCGCGATTACAAGCGGCAGAACGCCGAGCTGAAGACGGCGGGCATGGGGTTCGGGCAGAAGATCCTGGCGATGTTCGTGGTCCTGGTCGTGGTCCTCTTTGCGGCGGGGGTGATCGCCCACTTCGGGCTCGGACGCCTCGTCCAGAAAGTGAAGCAGCTCAACCGATGAGATGGATCCCCGTCGTGCTCGTGCTCGTGCTCGCGCTTGCCGGGTGCACCCCGGTCCCGCCCTCCGGCGACTCCAACCCGCAGTACCTGCAGACGGCGGACGACGGCTTCCTGCGCGGCGAATTCAGCCAGGCGGCGGGCCACTACGAGGCCTTCCTCGCCTCGAATCCTAGCCACCCGAAGCGAGCGGAGATCCTCGTCAAGGCGGGGAAGTGCCAGCTCGGGGCGGAGCGTCCCGACCCCGCGATCCGCCTCTTCGACGAGGCGCTCGCGCTGCTCCAGGGTGGCGCGGTCCGCTGGGACGCTGCCTTCCGGCGCGGCGTGGCGCTCCGCATGAAGGGCGAGACGGCGCGCGCGCTCGAGGCGTTCCGGTCCGCAGCCTCCGCGCCCGCCGCCGAGCGCGGCAGCGCCGTGACCGACGACGAGCTACACTACGAGACGGCCGTGGCCCACTTCCGGGGCGGCGACTGGAAGCAGGGCCAGGCCGCCCTGACGCTCGTGAGGGACGGGGGTGCCTACCGGGAGCGCAAGGCCGCCTGCCAGGGCCTCGTCGCCTTCACGGTGCAGGTGGGCTCCTACGCCCAGGAATCCCACGCCCGCGCCCAGGAGTCGAAGCTCAAGTTCCACGTCCCCTCGGCCGCCGTGCGTCCCGTGGCCGGCGCGGACCCCCGCTTCCTCGTCTCCGCCGGCTCCTTCGCCCGCTACGACGACGCCCGCCGCGAGGCCGATCGCCTTCGCTCGCTGGGCTTCACGGACGCATTCGTCATCCCCTGAGCTCAAAGCCTGGCGTGACGTTTGGTGTCGTGGGCCCGTCAGGCTCGACCGACGGAGCGATCATGCGCATACTATTGGTTCTCGCCCGGAAGACATTCCCGGGAGGACTACACCAGATGTACACTCTGCTCGGGGGAAGTCACGGGAGGCCGTTGGAATCGGCGACACTTAAAGGATGGTTGTAGAAGGAGATCGGCGGGTGAGCTTGAAGGCCAATGATGTTCCTCATTACGTGACTTGGAAGCGCACTCTCTTCTTGACCTTTGTTTGGACAGGAGCCGTATGGCTTCTCCTGCTCTTGCTCCTGACGCCAGATTTCAGGAAGAGGAACCTTTCGGGGAATGAGCCTCTCTGGATCGGGTTGATGATTGGATGGGGAGTCTCGCTCCTGGCTGGAGCGATACACCGCTCTTGGAGTGTCTTGATATCCACGGGCATCGTTGTCTCATGTTTGATTGCCTTGTCCTTTGTATTTCGACTTACCGGCGAAGTTGAGGGTGAAATCCTGAACGCTCTGCGAGGAGAAATCCGCGGTGCAAGCTCCCGGGGTCTGGCAAACCTCGAACGGCTCCGGAATACCCGGAGCTGAATGAAGCCGGCACCGTGGCCGAGACGAAGGTACCCCCGAGCGTGGTTGGCATCCTCGCGACATTGCTTCCCGTTCATGCGGGCGTGATTGCTCAAAGTCGCCCGGTCGGATGGCAACCCGGGGAAACCAATGAGGTCGAACCACTCAACCTGCGGTCCGGGATGCGCTGTCGCGCGGGCCTATCGCTGCGCGGCGAAGTGGTTGCCGCTCCGATAGATGATCATCACGCTCAGCGAGTCGTTCGCCACTTCGCGGATGTGCTCGCCGGCGGTCTTTGGTGCTTTCGCGTCCGCGAGGCAGCCCCTTACGATGCGCCGGGACGCCGGGACGACGATCTGCTCCCTGACCCTGGCGGTCCAGTCTTTCCACCGGAGATCCGCCGGGTCTCCGGACCGGAACACGGCCGCCGTGGCGAACTGGAGCTCCTCGCCGGCCAGGCGGGAGGGGGCGAACGTCTCGAGCTCCCCCAGCAGCTTCTTGTCCTTCTGGCCCGTGGCCCAGCTCTTCAACAGGAAAGCCCCCGAGAGGGCCAGGGTCCCCTCCTTCAGGGCCAGCGCATCGCCGACTGTCGTGATCGCTTCCTTCGAACCGGCCGGCACATCGGCGGTCAGGGCCGAGTGGAGGACCATGCCCTTCCAGACGGCAAAGCGCACCCCGTCGGACGTCGCCTTCGCCACGAAGGCCGCGCCCCGCTCGGCCGGGTCCTTGAAGTGCATGGATCCCGTCATCCCGTAAACCTCGACCATCGCGAGCGTGGCCACCGCGTTCGCCACGGGGTCCTTCGGATCGAAGCAGCCCTGCCCGTCCTGCGCGGCCAGGATCCACTTGAGCCCCCGCTTCACCGTCTCTCCGAAGCGGAGGACCCGCGCCCCGTCGCCCGGGTCGGCGTATTCGTCGCGTGAGAGGTGGGAGTAGCCGGCCGCCATGAACGCGAGGAGGGCCAGGCCCGTCGCCTCGAAGCCGTCCGTGTCCCGGACGTGCGTGATCCGCGCGTGGAGCTCCCGGGCGCGCCCGGCCCGCTCCGCATCCGCCCCTCGGGCCGCCCGCTCGAGTTGCGAAGCCGCGGGGAGGCCGATCTCGAGAATTCCCGCCTGTGCGCGCTCCCGCTCGTCGATAGCCTCAGCCCCGAGCGCTTCGATGAAGGCGGCGACTTTCGCCTGGACGGCCTCGTCCACCCGGACCTCGGGCGGCGGCTTCGCGGGCGGCGTCGGACAGGTGCAGGAGGCGGGAAAGGCCCCCCACGCGCCGTTCTCCCCCTGGTGGCGCGCGAGATAGACCAGCCTCAGGAGGGGCTCGGACCGGCCATCCTGGGGCGCGCCGGCCGTGAGGAGGAGCGCCAGGGCCGCCGCGGCGATCATGAAAATATTATACGCGGGAGGGAGGCGTGGGTTCATTCACCGTGCGGGCCTCCCGGGACGTACGAGATGCTGGAGGTGCCCCCCATGAACCTGTCCGCCGCGCTCATCATGTCCCTCTGCGGGCAGCAGACTGAGCGCCTGCTCCCGGTCGACGACGCCGAGGCGCAGCCGCTGCGCGTCCACGCGGGCCGGGTCAAGGAGGCGCTGCAGTTCCTCGGCCTGCCCCTCTCGGGGGCCTCCGCGACGAGGATGGAGGCTGCGCTCTCCGCGACGGACGGCGCGGCGGCGGTCCGCGGGATCCAGGAGGCGCTCGATCCGCTCTGCCTCGCGGGCGTACACATCAACCCGGAGTCGCGCGTGAAGGTGTCGCCCGGCCCGGCGGCCCGCCGGCTCATCGAGCAGGGCTGGTCCCAGTTCCTGCTGAAAATCCACAACGAGGCGGGCGTCACCGCGCCGCTCCGCATCGCCAGCCCGCAGGCGCTCTCCATGCACAATTCGCCCGAAGCCCAGCTGGACGACCGCTGGCTGGAACTCCAGTCGTTCGACGCCCCGCCGCTCACCAAGGCTCTCTCGGGGGCGAAGCTGGAGTACCGGATCGTCCAGCTCCACAGCCGCGACGCGGGGAAACGCGCGGCCGTCCTGAGCTTCGACGTGGGGCAGGGGATCCAGGATCTGGGCTTCCGCAGCGACATCGCCCTGACCTTCGACGCGGAACCTTCCCAGGCCGTCACGCTGCGCGTCCGCGACGTGGATGGGAAACCCGCCACCGCCGCGTTCCTGGTCCGCGACCGGCAGGGTCACGTGTACCCCTCCCAAGCCAAGCGGCGCGCCCCCGACTTCGCCTTCCATCCTCAGGTGTACCGCCGGGACGGCGAATCGATCCGCCTGCCGCGCGGGACCTACACCGTGGACTGCTCCCGCGGCCCGGAGTATCTCGCCCAGTCGAAAACGCTCACCGTGGAGGCGGCGTCCGTGTCCCTCGAGTTCGACCTGCGCCGCTGGATCGACCCTTCCACGCGCGGATGGTGGTCGGGCGACCACCACATCCACGCCTCCGGCTGCGCGCACTACGAGAAGCCCAAGGAGGGCGTGCACCCGCAGGACATGCTCCGCCACATCCAGGGCGAGGACCTCAAGGTCGGCGCCACCCTCACGTGGGGGCCGGGCTTCGACTACCAGAAACAGTTCTTCACGGGGGAGACGGACAAAGTCTCGGCCTACCCGTACCTCATCCGCTACGACGTGGAGGTCTCGGGCTTCGGCTCCCACCAGTCGGGCCACCTCTGCCTCCTCCGCCTCAAGGAGCAGGTCTATCCGGGCGGCGAATCGAAGCACCACTGGCCGACGCTCTGCCTGAACACGCTGCGCTGGGCGAAGAAGCAGGGCGCGGTGTGCGGACCGGCCCACTCGGGCTGGGGTCTGCGCGCGGCCTCGGAGGCGCTGCCGAACTACGAGATCCCGCCCTTCGACTCCATCGGCGCGATGGAGTACGTCGTGGACGTGACGCACGAGGTGCCGGGGCCGGACGGCAAGCCCGTCCCCGCGGTGGACTTCCTCTCCCACGGGGACACGCCCTACACCTGGGAGCACAACATCTGGTACCACG
>JAHFOZ010000027.1:6064-20617 GCA_023261405.1 Planctomycetota bacterium | reverse complement strand
GTCCTCGTCTCGTGCCTCGAGGAGGACGAGGCGGAGCGGTTCGGCGTCGCGGACGAGGCCGGCGCCTGCGCCGCCGCGGGGATCGAGTTCCTCTCGTTCCCCGTCGCCGATCACGACGCGCCCGCCTCGGTCGAGGATGCCCGTACGCTCGCCGAGGGGCTGGCGCGGCGGGTCCGCTCAGGGAAGCGCGTGATCGTCCACTGCCTCGCCGGGATCGGCCGCTCCCCCACGATCGCCGCGGCGACGCTCGTGACCCTGGGCCTGGGCCTCGAGGAGGCGCTCGAGAAGCTCTCGGAGGCCCGCGGGTTCGACGTACCGGAGGCGGACGTGCAGAAGGAGTGGCTCAGGGCGTTCGCGGAACCCGGAGCTCCATGAGCCGGCGGATGCGCTCGCGGATGCGCCCCCGCATCCGGCGCAGTTTCGAGCGCGCCGCCGGCAGCGCGATCGCGGTCCAGAGGCCCCACGTGTCCTGCACCACGCGGTGCCAGCGGTCCATCACGCGCAGCGCGACGGCCCCCGCGAGCGGACCCGCGAGCGCCGCACCCGCGCCCGCCCAGGGGCCCGCGAGCCGCCCGCCGGCGTAGCCCAGCGCCGCCCACGCGGCGGGGAAGAAGACGAGCGCCGTCATGAACCCCACGCTCGTCCGCGTGTCGAGCTCCCGGCCGAGCCGCGCCAGACCCTGGCAGAGCAGGTAGGGGACCAGATTTGCGGCCAGCCCCGCCGCCACGAACGGGAGCCCCACCAGGAGGAGCGCGGTGTTTCGCACCGCGTAGGCGAGCACCCGGCCGGCCCGGTAGTCCGCCGCCACCTGGTCGTCGCGCACGTGGAGCAGGTCGAGGAATCTCCGGTAGTCCCTGAGATCGCCGCGCACCGCCTCCGTCTCGACAGGCGCGCGCTCCTGCAACTCCGCATAGCCCTCCAGGATCGCCTTCTTCCGCTCGAACGCCGACTTCAGGTCGTCTTCGCCCGAGGCGTCGAGGACGCCCATCTTCTCCACGAGTTCCGCGAGGCGCACCGTCTCCCGGTTCCCGGCCGTGAGGATCATCTCCGAGAGACGGTGGTGCAGCTCGTCCGTGAGCGCCCCCACCGCGGCGCGCGGGTCGGCGGCGTAGCGGTCCCGGAACGCGTCGAGCGTGGCCGGCGGGGCGATCTGAACGAGCACCTTCCCGCGGAACCCGCGCCACTTCTCGAAGTGGATCCCCACGAGGAGCACGCCCACGCGCACGCCCTTCGATTCAGCCTCGAAGGCGATCTTCGAGGCCCCGTGCTTGAGCTCCGCCAGCTTCGGGTCGAGGTGGCTCTTCCCCTCCGGGAAGATCCCGAGCGCGCGGCCCTCCCCCAGGGTCCGCGCGGCGGCCTCGAAGAGCGCCTGGTTCTTGTCCTTCCCGTAGTCCTTCTCCTCGCCCCGGTACGCCGGCATGCAGTGGAGCGCGCGCAGGGCCGAGCCCAGCACGGGGATCCGGAAGAGCGTGGCCTTCGCGACAAACGTGACGGGCCGCTCCACGCTGGTCATCAGGAGGAACGGGTCGATCATCCCGTTGTGGTGGTTCGCCAGCATGAGGAGCGCGCCCTCCGCGGGCACGTTCTCGCGGCCGTGGACCTCGACTTCCCGGAAGAACGCGCCCTGCGCGAGGCGCAGGGCGCCGCGGATGAACCGGTAGAAGCCGCTCACGCGGTGCGCTCCGCGAGGCGCAGGGCCTGCACGACGATGGCCCGCCGCATGCGCCGCAGCCGCACGCGCGCGGCGGGGAGCGCGACCGCCGCCCAGAGGGCCCGGCTCTCGCGCAGCACGCGGTGCCAGCGGTCCATGGACACCAGGGCCAGGAGGCCGACCGGCGGGAGGAGGGCCAGGACCGCGACCATCCCCGGCAGCCCGGCGGCCCGCCATCCTCCCCAGGCCAGCGCGGCCCACCAGGCGGGGAAGGCGAGCAGCGCGGCGACGAAGCCCGCGGTGGCGCTGCGGTCCGGGAGCCTGCCGAAGAGACGCGTCGACGCCCAGGAGAGGAGGTACGGCGGGAAGTGCGCCACGAGGGCCGCCGCGACGAAGGGGAGCGCGAGGGCGAGGAGGACGGTGTTCCGGAGCGTGTACCCGATCACCCGGCCGGCCTTGTAGTCGTGCGCCACCTGCTCGTCGCGCACCCCGAGGAGGCGGAGCGTCTCCCGGTATTCGCGGAGGGATTCCCTCAGGTCCGCCACGTCGTCGGGCGCCGTCTTCCGGAGCTCCGCGTAGGTCTCGAGTATTTTCTTCTTCCGGTCGAAGACCTCCCCCAGGTCGGGGTCCTGGAGGCGCTCCATCCGCTCCAGGAGGTCGGCCAGCCGGAGCACCTCGGCGTCCCCGGCGGAGAGGATGACCCCCGAGAGCCTCGCGTGCATCTCCTCCGTGAGCGCGGCCACCGCCGCCCGCGGGTCGGCGGCATACCGCTCGCGCCAGGGCGCAAGCTCGATCGCGGGGGCGAACTGGACGAGGACCCGGCCGCGGAAGCCCCGCGTCCGCTCGAAGTGCAGGCCCGCAAGCTGGATGCGGACGCCGCCGGCCTTCGCCTCGGCCTCGAAGGCGATGCGCGAGGCGCCGTGCTTGAACTCGGCGAGCCCCGGGTCGCTGTGGCTCTTCCCCTCGGGAAACATCGCGAGCGCGAGCCCCTGCGCGAGGCGCGCGCCGGCCTGCTCGTAGAGGTCCTGGTTCTTTTCCTTCGCATACCCCGGGTCCTGGCTGCGGTGGGCGGGGACGCAGCCCAGGGCGCGGAGCGCCGCGCCGAAGCCCGGGATGCGGAAGAGCGGGGCCTTGGCGATGAAGGCGAGGGGCCGCTCGACCGAGGCGACGAGGAGCAGCGGATCGATCATGCTGTTGTGGTGATTGGCCACGAGGACGCGGGGGCCGGCGGCGTCCAGATGCTCCAGGCCGCGGACCTCGATCTCCCGAAAGTAGGCGCGGAGGAAGACGCGGAGGAGTCCGCGCGTGGCGCGGTAGAGCAGGCCCATTCTCAGCACCAGCATACGGGGGGCGGGAACCCGCCGGAAGCATTGTCGGAGGGAGCCCGTGCCGCGGGCGATGGACTGCCCCGGAAAGGAAACGCGCGACCCTGGCCGCCGCGATCGCGGCGGGGACCAGGACTTCGAAAGAGGGGGGCAGCGTTCGGAGGGTTCGATCCCAACCCTCAGCCCCTCGTTCCCTCGCTTCACAACCCTTCGTATCAGGGGACCGCACTCTCGTCCAGCCCCGGCTGAGGGGTGCCATTCGCGAGCGTCCGAGGGTGTACACCTCAATGGGTGTATCGGTACGAGTGAACTTAGGAGTATTCATGGCCCTGCTGGCCGGTGCAGTCTTCATGATGGCTCGGCTCGCTTTCGTCTCCGCCCAGGAGGGTCTGCTCCCTTCCGACGCCGGCTTCAACGACGTGAAGAACTTCGGCGCGAAGGGCGACGGGAAGACGGATGACACCGCGGCGCTCCTCGAGGCGATCAGCGACCGGAACGGCTTCCTCTACCTCCCGAACGGCACGTATCTCCTCTCGGACTCCGTCAGCACGAAGCATCCGAAACGACGCGTCCTCCAGGGGCAGAGCCGGACCGGCGTCATCCTCAAGCTCAAGGACAACGCGGCGGGGTTCGATGATCCGGCGAAACCAAGACCCGTTCTGTCGCTTTACGATCGCTTCATGGATCCGAAGTCGAACAATGGTCAGGCGTTTCGGAACTCGATCTGCAACCTGACCGTCGATGTGGGGGCCGGAAACCCGGGCGCGGTGGCGCTCCACTATTTCAACGACAACCAGGGCACGGTCGAGAACGTCATGCTCCGGTCGAGCGATCCCCAGAAGAGGGGCAAGGCGGGGCTGGCGCTGGTGACCAACTGGCCGGGACCCGCGCTCCTCCGGAAGGTCTCCATCGAGGGCTTTGACTTCGGCGTCTGGTCGACCATCGGCCAGTACAGCATCGCGTTCGAACATCTTTCGCTCGAAGGCCAGCGGGTCGCCGGCATCAGCAACAGCCACCAGATGCTCTCCATCCGCGGGCTCAAGAGCCGGAACACCGTCCCGGCGATGAAGCTCGCAAAGGGGCTCGTGGTGCTGGTCGATGGAGACTTCACCGGAGGTACGGCTGCAGCCGCGATCGAGAATGCGGGGTCGCTCTATGCCCGGAACCTCAAGATCCAGGGCTACAGGACGGCGATCCAGAGCGGCGGAAAGGAGATCCCGGGGCCGGCGATCGACGAATTCGTCTCGCGCGAGGCCGTGAGCCTGTTCCCGTCACCGCCGAAGTCGCTGGGTCTTGCCGTCGAGGAGTCGCCTGAGTTGCCCTACGACCCGCCCCCGGACTGGATCGCCGTCCAGGGATCGGGAGGGAAGGGGGACGATACGGAAGCGATCCAGAAGGCGATCGACGCGGGGAAGTCCACCGTCTACTTTCCGCGGGGAACGTATCACCTCAACGATACCGTCCATGTCCGCGGCACCGTCCGCCGGATCATCGGGATGGAATCAACCCTGTCCACCGGGAAAGGGTTTGAGGGCTCGGACAAGCCGGCCTTCCGGATCGAGGACGGGAAGGCCCCGGTCGTCCTCCTGGAGCGCTTCGAGGGAGGATATGGCAATCACGCGAAGTGCTATATCGAGCAGGCGACCTCCCGCACGCTGGTCCTTCGCACCTGCACCCTCGGGGGTTCGTATCGGAACACCGTGAGCGGCAAGCTGTTTCTCGACGATGTCTGCGGGGCGCCATGGGACTTCTCGAAGCAGCAGGTCTGGGCCCGGCAGCTCAATCCGGAGAACCATGGGACGAAGATCGTGAACGACGGCGGCTCGTTCTGGTGCCTGAACCTGAAGACGGAGAAGGCGGGCACGGCGGTGTTGACGAAAGGCGGCGGGAAATCGGAGATCCTCGGCGGTTACGTCTACTTCAACCGGGGCAACGAGGGGACCGTCGCGTTTGTGAACCAGGAGTCGGCCCTCTCCTTCGTCGCGGTGATCAACGGCGCGAAGGGCTCGCTGGCGCAGGAGACGCGCGGCGGTGAGACCCGGGAGCTGGCGAAGTGGCCCCTGCTCTTTGTCGGCGCCACGAAGTAGGGCGCCCCGCCCCCCTGCGATCTCCCCGCCGGACCTGGAGAGGCCCTGAAAGTGGCCGACGTTCGCCTTGATGGATCCACATCGCGCCGGACCAGGATATCGAAAGAGGGGGTGGATCGCCCGAGGTGAGGGGCGCGTTGGATTTCTGCAGGATAACGGAGGTAGACCATGAAGCGCACGACCCTGGCCGCCGTGATCGCGGCGCTCGCCGTCACCGGCTGTTTCGCCTGGACCGCCGCGCAGGACGCGGGCGGCACGATGAAGAAGTGGCAGAAGGGAAAGGGCTGGGGCTGGGTGTGGGGGCCGGAGGACGAGGTGGGCGCGCTCAACGAGATGAGCGACGCCTCACGGCTCACCGCGCTCCGGCGCGTGCAGCAGGGAAAAATCTACGACCTCGGGGCGCTCTACGATCGCACATCCTACAAGTGGCCGGGCCACAGCCCCGGCGAGATCATCTCCTTCCGGACCCCGGAGGGCGTGAAGCGACAGGCGGATCTCCCGGCGCTCGTGACCGGGAACCCCTCGGGCACGGCGTGGCACAGTTGCGCGCTCTTCCTGAACGACAACGTCGCCACGCAGATCGACGGCCTGGGCCACGCGACCGAGGGGGCCGACGACCACTGGTACAACGGCTTCAAGGAGAAGGACTGGGGCGGCAACTGGGGTCCCCGGAAGTGCGACGCCTCCACGATTCCCCCCATCGTCGCGCGCGGCGTCCTCGTGGACATGGCCGGCTTCAGGGGCGTGGACGCGCTGCCCGCGAACACGATGATCGGGTCCGCAGACCTGCAGGCCGCGCTCAAGAAGCAGGGCACCGAGCTGCGGCCCGGCGACGTCGTGCTGGTCCGCACGGGGACCCTCCGGCACTGGGGGGAGGCGGGCGGGGACCACGCGAAGATCGGCGAGCACGACTCCGCGGGGATCAACCTGGAGGCGGCGAAGTGGCTCGTGGAGGAGCAGGGCGCGCTCATGATCGGGAGCGACACGAGCGGCCTCGAGTACGGTCCGAAGGTGGACGACGCGAAAGCGTACCGGGAGAAGTACGGCTCCTTCATGCCCGTGCACAACTACCTGCTCATCCAGCAGGGCGTGCACATCGCGGAGTTCCACAACCTCGAGGAGCTCGCGCGAGACAACGCCTACGAGTTCACCTACGTGTGCGGGACGAACAAGATCAAGGGGAGCACGGCGGGGTTCACGCTCCGGCCGATCGCGATCCGCTGAGGAGCGGCCTTCAGACCGCGGCGGGGGCGCGGAGCTCGCGCTGGTAGTGCTGGGCGCGGCCGATGACGCCCTCCACCCGGATGGCGGCCTCGCGGAGGTACTGGTCGGGCATCTCGAGCCACTGCGCGGCGCGGCGGCGGCCCTCGACCGAGGCCATGATGAAGCCCAGCGCCAGCTCGAGCGTCTCGGGGCCGTAGGAGCCCATCGGGAGGCGCTTCAGGTACTCGCGCATCGCGCGGGCCGCCGTGCGGTGTTTCGCGCGGATCTCGAGCAGCCGCTCGAAGAGGCCGATGGCGCGCTCGTTGAATTCGACCGTGTCGCCGCCGTCCTTGAGGAGGAGGAGCTCGTCGACCGTCAGGCGGGCGGCCGACTCGTCCTCCATCCGCAGGCAGAGGACTTCCCAGAACTCGATCTTCTGGTGGGTCCGGTCGAAGATCTCGCGGAAGCGGTCCACGAAGCGGAGCGCCTCGAGGACCTCGGCGTCCACGTCCCGGGAGGGGCGGCCCTCCTTCGCTCCTGCGGCAAGCGCCGGAGCTTCGGAGGTCGGGGCGGGGCCGGCGTGGATCTCGCGATGGTACCCGGCCGTTTCCTCGGCCAGCTGCATGAGCCCGGCGACCGCCTCACGGCGGTGCTTGTCGGGCCAGGCGAGCCAGCGGTTCATCTCGCGCCGCGAATCGGCGGAGATGAGGATGACGGCCACGAGGAGGTCGATCCTCGAGCGCTCGAGGGGAAGCTTCAGGCGGTGGTCGATGAACCCGCGGATCTCCTGCGCGGAGCGGCCCATGGAGCCGCGGAGCTCCTGCAGGATCCGTGCATGAAGGGCGCCCACCGCGGCGGGCCTTCCCGACCGGCGGAGCTCCTCGAGGTGGTCGAGCTCGTTCCGGATCATCATCGCGTCCGCCTGCGCGAGGCAGAGCGCCTCCCAGAACTCCATGGGGGTTCCCAGCGCGCTGAAGAGCACGCGGGTCTCCTCCGCCATGCGGAGCTCGTCCAGGAAGAGGGCGTTCATCGACGGAACGGTCGCGGCCGCGGTCATCTGTATCTCTATCGCCCCGGAACGCGGGGGCACTTCACCCATTTTGAAGCGCGGAGCAACCCTATGGGGCTGCCAGGGGTGGAGTCTATCCCGGGCCGGGGGAGGGCGTCAAGCCGGGTCGCGCTTCCTCCGAGCCCGGCGGCCCGTGAGGCGGGCCCATGCCCCGACGATCGGAAAGGGCCGGGCGATGAGCCCGACCGACGTGCCGGAGAGGAGGACCAGAAAGACCCCGATCCCGGCGGCTCCGCCCGGGGGGACCCGCGTCCAGCGCCAGAGGGCGAAGAGGGCGGCCAGGAGCCCGAGGGCCGCGACGGCCAGGCGCGGCTCGGGTCCGGGCGGCCGGGCCCGGTCCTTGGAGAGGGTCAGGCCGAGGGCGACGGCGAAGAGCAGGAAACTGGCCCAGCCGGGACCCTGGTGTCCCCACACGGAGGCGCCCGCCCCGGTCCTCCAGGGAAGGAACGTGGAAAGGAGGCCCAGCAGCGCGGCGGCGGTCACGAGGCTCCTCTGTGGGTGTACGAGGGGGATCAGGCGCGTCACGGCGTCCCCGACCCTGGACATCGCCAGGGTGCTGCCGTCCAGCGGACGCTGGGACATGGGACGGGCGTCCCGGGATTCTTCCCCGGGGGACGAAGCGGGGACGGCCTCCGGGGGCATCGCGGGGGCGGTCCCCGTGCCCACGGCATAGCGCAGCACGGTCTCGCCGATGCGCACGCGGTCGCCCGGCCGGAGGGCGCGCGGACCCGCCAGGCGCTCGCCGTTCACGAAGGTTCCGTTGCGGCTCTCGAGGTCGGCCAGGACATGCTTCCCCGTGTAGGGCGAGGGGTCGATCCGCGCGTGGTGGCGAGAGGCGCCCATGTCCGCCACGGGGATATCGTGGGTGGGGAGGCGGCCGATCAGGGTCTTCCCCCCGAGCGGGTGTGCCCGACCTGAGCCCTCCCCGCTTTCCTGAACGAGCCATGCCCCGGGGTCCCCCGCCGGCGGGTGCCCCTCGGCCGCGGCCGGGAGGATCCGGGTCTCGCTATCGGCCTCGATCCCCTGCACTGCGGACCTCCGACGGAGGCGCTCCTGCGCGGCCAGCAAGGCGTCCACCTGCTGCGGGGTGAGGGCGCCCATCTCGAGGAGGATCTCCCCGAGCCGGGCCGAGCCGTTTCCGGAGAGGTCCGCCTCCCGCTGCTCCTGGACCGCCTGCTCCACGTCCTCGAGACTTGCGAACTCGTTCCGCACGGCGAGCACGCCGAAGAGCCCGCCTTCCGTCTCGAACTCGCTCAGGCGCTGGGCCTCGAGGACGCGCTCCACCTGTTCCGGCGTCAGGAGCCCGCTCTTCCTGCAGAGTTCGCCCACGGGGAGCGGGGGGATGTCGCCGGGGGATCCGGACTGTTCCTCGATGAGCGAGCGCAGCTGGTCGCGGGTGATGAAGCCCGCCTTGACGGCGAGCGCGCCGAACAGCAGGTCGGGGTTCGCGGGCATTCGGCGGTCCCCGTCCCTCCGAGGCTCGTCCGCACCATTGAACTCCCGGGTATGGAAGCACACCGCCCGTCCCGTGTAAACCGGAATGTTGAGTTCCCCGCAAGAAGGGCCTCCTGGCGGGGGACTCGATGGTGGGCGAACCGAAGGCGAGTCGAACCCTTGCGGACCCCTCGAGCCGCCCCGGCGGAAGTAGGATGGCGGGCCGCCCACCGCGTGATATACTCGCCGCCTTCATGGGGACCGAGCGAGAGCACCGGAGCGAGCGTCCCGCGGTGTGGGACTACTCGAACCCGAAGGCGGAGCGGCGGGTGAGCCTGCGGCGCCGGCTCCGGTCCGGACGCAAGAAAGCGAAGGCCCCCAGGGGGAAATGATGGCGCGCACCCGGATCGTCGCGACCCTCGGGCCCGCCACGAACTCCCCGGAGATGGTCCGCGCGCTCATCGAGGCGGGGGTGGACGTCTTCCGCCTCAACTTCTCGCACGGCACGCACGAGGACCATGGGGCGCGCATCAAGTCGATCCGCAAGCTCGCGGGGGAACATCCCGTGGCGATCCTCCAGGACCTCTGCGGTCCCAAGCTCCGGCTCCGGCAGGCCGTGAAGGGGAAGCCCGGGGACGTCGTGGACCTCGAGCTTCCCGCGAGCGTAAAGGCGGGCGAGCCGGTGCTTCTGGCGGACGGGATCATGCAACTCGAGGTCGTGGATGCACGCCGGAGCCGCGTGGTGACGGGCGGCGACATCCCCTTCGGCAAGGGCATCAATCTCCCCTCCTCGCACCTCGACATCCCCTCGCTCACGGAGAAGGATCGCGCGGACCTCGAGTTCGGGAAGGCGCAGGGGGTGGACCTCGTGGCGCTCTCGTTCGTGCGCCGCGCGGCGGACCTCGACGAGGTGAAGCGTTCCGGCATCCCCGTGATCGCCAAGATCGAGAAACCCGAGGCGGTGCGGAACATGGAGGAGATCGTCCGCGCGGCCGACGGCGTGATGGTGGCCCGCGGCGACCTCGGGGTGGAGATCCCCATCGAGCGGGTGCCCGTGGTCCAGAAGCGCCTGATCGCCATGGCCAACCGCGAGTGCAAGCCGGTGATCACGGCCACGCAGATGCTGCGCTCCATGGTGAGCAGCCCCATGCCCACGCGCGCGGAGGCCACCGACGTGGCCAACGCGGTCCTCGACGGCACCGACGCCGTGATGCTGAGCGAGGAGACCGCGATGGGCGAGTATCCCGTGCAGGCGGTGAAGGTGATGGAGCGCATCCTGCTCGAGGCGGAGCCGCTGCTGTCGCCGCGGCGGGAGATGCTGGGCCCGGAGTCGGCCGACGCGATCGCCCACGCCGCCTGCGCGCTCGCCGAGCGGGTGGGCGCGGCGGCGCTCGTCGTCCCCACGAGCAGCGGGTACACGGCGCGCCGGATCGCCGGCTACCGGCCGCGCATCCCGATCCTCGTCCTCTCGAACTCCGAGGTCGTCCGGCGGCGTCTCTCGCTCGTGTGGGGCTTGGAGGTGATCGCCGCGCCGTGGTTCAACGAGACGGCGCCGGTCCTGGAGCGCTTCCGCGACTCCATCCGCGGCCTCGTCCCCGCGGGCTCGACGGTCGTCGTGACGGCGGGCTGGCCCTTCGCCCGTCCCGGCACGACCAATCTCATCCACATCGCCACGGTCTGACGGATTCCGGCTCCTGCTGCACTTGTCCTGGGGGGGTCCCCCTCATCCACGTCATGGGATCGAGGACCTCATGAGCGAATGCACCTCACCCCTTTCCCGACGGTCCTCTTCCTTCCCCCGGTCGGCACCCCCGGTTAGAATCGGACTCGAACACGAGGGAGGACTCCCCATGATGCGCCGGCCCGGCCGCCCCTCGCTCGCACGAGCGACGCGGAGCACTCTCCTCCTCGCCGCCCTCGTCGCAACGGCCACGGCCCAGGAGATCCCCAAGCCGACCGACGCACCGAAGCCGCTCCCGCCCGGGGAGAGCGCCCGGCAGATGCGCCTGCCGCCGGGCTTCCGCGTCGAACGGGTCGCCAGCGAGCCGCTGATCAAGGAACCCTCCGGCGTCTGCTGGGACGAGCGCGGCCGGCTTTTCGTCTGTGAGCTGCACGGCTACAACCTCGAAGGACAGTACGACATCGAGGAGCTGAACAAGTCGGGGCAGCTCGACCGGGTGGTGCGCCGGATCCAGGCGAACCCCGCCGCCAAGAAGGCCGCCGGGGCCGGCACCTACGGTACCGTCAAACAACTGAGGGACAGCGACGGCGACGGCGTCATGGACAAGGCCGACGTCTGGGCCGACCGCCTCCCGCCGTGCTACGGGATCTGCCCCGCCCGCGGCGGCATCATCGTCGCCTGCGCCCCGGACATCGTCTTCCTGGCCGATCGCGACGGCGACGGCGAGGCGGAGGTGCGCGAAACGCTCTTCACGGGCTTCGCCTCGGGGGCGCTGGAGCGCGGCATCAACTGCCCGCAGTGGGGGCCCGACGACTGGATCTACTTCGGCTCGGGACATGGAGGCGGCACCATCCGCGGCCCGCACCTGGCGCAGCCGGTGCGGCTCCCCAACACCGACTTCCGCATCAAGTCCGACGGCTCGGCCATCGAGCCGGTGAGCGGCGCCACCCACACGATCGGCTTCGCGTTCACCGCGATGGGCGACCGCCTCGTGGTCACGACGCGTTCGCCCGCGATCGCCATCGCCCCCCTCCCCTGGAACTCGCTGGCGCGCAATCCGGACGTGGCCGTCCCGCGGCTCGAGCAGGACGCGTCGCCGGACCCGCGCGTCTTCCCGGTGAGCCGGCCGCATCCCTGGCGGGCGCGGCGCGCCGAGGATCCCGGCTTCGCCAAGTACTACACCGACCGCTACGGCCTCCAGGAATCCGCCCCCAACGGCTACTTCACCTCCGCCTGCTCGCCGCTCGTGTACCAGGACGCGGCCCTGCCCGGCCTCCGCGGCCACCTGTTCGCCTGCGAGCCGGCCCAGAACATGGTCCACCGCGCGCGGATCGAGAGGGACGGCACGCGCCTCCGCCTGGGACGCGAGCCCGGCGAGGAGAAGGCGGAGTTCCTCGCGTCCGAGGACCCGTGGTTCCACCCCATGGCGCTGTCGCACGGCCCCGACGGCGGCGTCTGGATCGTGGACTTCTACCGCGAGATCATCGAGGACTACTCGGCCATCCCGCGCTACCTGCAGCAGATCTACGGGCTGGTCAACGGGAAAGACCATGGGCGCGTCTGGCGCCTCACCCACCCGGACGCCCGGCCCGCGCCCGCCGCGGACATGTCCAGGCTTGGCCCGGAAGAGCTCGCCCGGGAAGTCGGCAGCCCCCACTTCTGGCGAAGGCAGACCGCGCGCCGGCTGCTGATCGAGAGGAAGGCGGACGGAGCGATCCCGCTGCTCGCCCGGATGGTCCGCGAGGCCGCGGAACCCGACTCGATCCTGAACGCCCTTCATACGCTCGACGCGATGGGGGGCCTCCGGGCGGATGACCTCCAGCCCGCCCTCCTGCACCGCGACGCGGGCATCCGCCGACAGGCGCTCCGATTCGCCGAACGCCGCTTCGGGGAAACCCCCCGCCTGCTGGACCTCGCGCTGGAGCTGGGCTCGGATCCGGACGCGGCCGTGCGCCTGCAGGCGGCCCTTTCGCTGGGCGAGAGCCGCGACCCGCGCGCGCTCCGCGCCCTCGACCGCCTGGCACGGGATCATGGCGACGAGCCCTGGATGACCCCCGCCCTGCTCAGCTCCCTCTCCGGCCGGGCGGGCGCGATGCTGGACGAACTGCTGCGCGCCCCGGACGCCCTCGGGAAATCCCGGGGACTGCTGGAACCCCTGTGCGCCGCCATCGCCGCCCGTCGGCAGGCCGAAGAGCTGTCCGGGACGATCTCGCGCATCGCGGCCGCGAAGGTCCCGGGAGTGCAGGCCGCGTGCCTGCGGGGTCTTCGTTCAAGTCTCAAGGGATCCAGCCCGATCGCGCTCGCCGATGACGCGCGCGCGGCCCTGATGGCCCTGGCGGGAAGCGCGGATCCGGACCTCCGCGGCCACGCCCAGGCCCTCGTGGGGGCGCTGAAGGTGGAGGACCCTGCCGACCGGCAGGCCCGCCTTGCGCGGGCGGGGGCGGAGGCGGGCAACATCCAGCTGTCCGCCGAGGCGCGCGTCGCCGCGGTCGCGCTCCTCGCCGCCGAGGACGACCCGTCGGTGGTCGCGCCGCTCCTCGCCGCCCTGCCTTCCGGCACGCCCGCGGTTCGCGAGGCCATCCTGAACGCCGTGTTCTCGCGCCGCGACCGCTTCGCCGCGATTCTCGAGGCGCTGGAGAGGAAGACCCTTCCCGCCTCGGCGCTGTCGGCCGTCCAGCGCGCCTCGCTCCTGGAAGACCGCGACCCCGCCCTCCGCGCCCGGGCCGCCCCGCTGCTCTCCGGCGTCGGAGGCGCGAATGAAGAGGTGTTCCGGCGGTACGCCGCGGCGCTCCGCGAGAAGCGCGATCTCGCGCGCGGGCAGAAGGTGTTCGTGGAGGCCTGCGCCAAGTGCCACGAGGCGCACGGGATCGGCGCGGCCGTCGGCCCGGACCTGGGCGCGGAGTTCCAGCGCGCCGAAGAGACGATCCTCAGGGACATCCTCGCGCCCAGCGACGTCATCTCGCCGGGCTACGGGACCTACCTCGTCCTGAGCACGTCGGGCCAGGTGTTCAGCGGTCCGCTGTCCTCCGAGTCTCCCACCAGCGTCACGCTGCGGCAGCCCGAGGGGAAGGAGCAGGTGATCCTGCGCAAGGACATCCAGGAGTTCAAGGCTTCCGCCGTGTCGCTGATGCCCGAGGACCTGCTCAGGACGCTCGCGCCGCAGGATGTGGCCGACGTCATCGCCTGGCTTCGGCGCCCGCCCGCCCGCGCGGTCCTCCTGGACGAGAACCGCGAGCTCGCGGCCGCGCTCAACGAAGGGACGGGCACCGCGGAGTTCGTCACCACCGACCGATACTCGGGCCAGGCGAGCCTGCGCGTCACTCCCCCGCAGCGCCATTCGCCGCGGATCAGGGGCTGGGAGTTCCGCATCCGCGAGAAGCCCGGGCCCGGGGAGTATCGCCACCTTCGCTTCGCGTGGAAGTCGGCGGAGGCCCACGGAGTCATGCTGGAACTGGCGGCGGACGGCCAGTGGCCTCCCGCCGAGAAGCCGCTCCGGCGCTACTTCTCCGGCAGGAACACGACCGGCTGGCAGGCGCTCGAGGTCGCGCTGACCCCCCCCCGCGAATGGACGGTGGTCACACGCGATCTCTGGAAGGACTTCGGGGACTTCACCCTGACGGGCCTCGCGCCGACGACGATGGGCGGGGCCGCGCTCTTCGACCGGATCGAGCTCCTGCAGTCGCCGGAAGACGAACGGAAGTGATGCCGCCCTTCTCGCCATCGCCGACAGCACAGGGGCCACGGGACCGCCCGAGGGCCGTGCCGTTCGCTCGTCGTGTCGCTAGCGTGCCGCCTTTCTCAGCGCCTCGAGCATGAGGTCGACGTCCCCCACGTAGGAAGTCCGGCTCGAGAACGCGGGCTGGGCGGCGTAGGTGATCGTCCCGCCGCGATCGATGACGAACCAGGTGGGATGGTTCTCCACCCAGGTCCCCCAGCGCAGGGCTCTCCTGGAGACTCCGTACAGCGCCGAGGCGTATCCGGCCGGGTCCGAAAGGGTGGTGGCGAAGACCAGGCTTTTCTCCTTGGAGATAGATCAGGCCCTGCTCATCCAGCGCGATCCCGCCGGCCTGGCTGGACTTCCGCTTGAGATTGTCGAGGGGAAG
>JAHFOZ010000027.1:3961-6054 GCA_023261405.1 Planctomycetota bacterium | reverse complement strand
CCGTCATTCGTGAACTTCTGCACGCGCGCGTTGTTCACGTCGGTGACGTAAACCTCGTCCTTGCCGTTGATGGCGATGGCGATGGGCGACTGAAACTCGCCTGGCTTGTCCCCCTTGCGGCCCCACGCGAGGAGGAACTTGGGTTCGTTGTCCTGATCCGCGAAGCCGGAGGGGATCAGGAAGGCAAACCCCAGGCTCAGGCCCACGCAGGCTTTCCTCATGTTCCTCCAATGGTACGCGAAACCGGGGAGGCGGGCCTTGAGCGACCTCGAGATCGAGACGACCGCGCTCCTCATCATAGTCTGAATCCGCCGAACATGTCCGCCCGTCCGTCTGACCAAAGCACGATCCTCGGGTGAGCGTGGAGGCTCTTCATGCACCTTGCGATGCTGGTCGCCCTGGCCCTGGCGGAGCCCCAGGCGGCCCCGCAGGAAACGCCGGCCGCCCGCTGGGCGCAGTTTCGGGGGCCGGGGGCGCGCGGGGTCTCGGACGAGGCCACCTTCCCCGACCGCTGGTCGGCCACCGAGAATGTCGCCTGGAAGACCGAGCTTCCGGGCCGCGGGTGGTCGTCGCCCGTCGTGTGGGACGGCCGCGTCTACCTGACCACGGTGCTCAACCTCGGCGAGTCGGAGGCGCCGAAGAAGGGACTGTACTTTGGCGGGGATCGCCCCAAGCCGCCCAAGTCCGCGCACGAATGGTGGGTCTATTGCCTCGACCTCGCGACCGGTGGGACCCTCTGGAAGCACAAGGTCCACGAGGGGGAGCCCCGGAGTGCCATCCACATCAAGAACAGCTTCGCCTCCGAGACCCCCGTCACCGACGGCGAGCGTGTCTATTTCCAATTCGGCAACGTCGGGATCTTCGCGTTCGACCGGGAGGGAAAGGAGGTCTGGACGCAGCGGTTCGAGCCGCACCCGACGCGCTTCGGCTGGGGGACGGCGGCCTCCCCGGTCCTCCACGGCGACCGGCTCTATGTCGTGAACGACAACGAGGAGAAGTCCTGTCTCCTGGCCCTCGACAAGGGGACGGGGAAGGAACTCTGGAAGGTCGAGCGTGACGAGAAGAGCAACTGGTCCACCCCCTGCCTGTGGACGAACAGCGGCCGCACCGAGCTCGTCACGACCGGCAGCGGCAAGGTGCGCTCCTACGACCTCGACGGGAAACTTCTCTGGTGGCTCGAGGGCATGTCGAGCATCACCATCGCCACGCCCTTCGCCGAGGGCGACCTGCTCTACGTGAGCTCCGGCTACGTGGGGAGCCCGCTCAAGCCCGTCTACGCCATCAAGCCGGGCGGCGCCGGAGACATCTCCCTCGCGCGCGACGCGAGATCGAGCGCCTCCATCGCGTGGTGCGACTGGAAGGCGGCCCCGTACAATCCCGGCACGCTCCTCTACCAGGGGCGACTCACCGTCCTGCTCGATCGGGGCCTGCTGTCGGCGTACGACGCGAAGGACGGGAAGCCGTTCTTCGAGCGCGAGCGGATCCCCGAGGGGCGCGGCTTCACCTCGTCCCCCTGGGCTTCGCGCGGAAAAATCTACGCCTTGAACGAGGACGGGGTGACCTTCGTCTTCGGAGCGGGGGATACGTTCCGGCTGCTCCACTCGAATCCCCTGGCCGGGGACGACATGGGTATGGCCACGCCGGCCCTCGCCGGGGACCGTCTCCTGCTGCGGACTTCGGCCCGCCTCTACTGCATCCGCGCCGCCCCCAAGTGACGGGGGGCTACTTGTACCGGTCCCCCGTCGCCACGTCGATCAACGGTCGCGTCGCCCGGCGAAGGAAGAGGATCGCGAAGCAGGTGTCCCAGATCGCGTGGTCGCTCGTCGCGGAAGCCATCCACGAGCCGTCGGGCTTCTGCGCCTCGAGGAGCATGCGCGCGCCCTCGGGGTACCACTCGTGCGTCCCGACCGTCTCGGTGCCGTAGAAAATCCCCGCGCGCTCGAGGGCGTAGAGCCAGTAGTAGTGCCACCCCGCCTGGCCCGCGTCGTCGGCCGCGCTCCCCGGGTTCTTCGAGACGCTGAAGTTCGTCCCGATCCATTCGAGGCCGCGGACCACCTCGCGGTCCTTCTGCCAGGGACGGTTGTCGATGTAGT
>JAHFOZ010000027.1:0-3951 GCA_023261405.1 Planctomycetota bacterium | reverse complement strand
TGTAGTCGCAGATGAGGAGGCTGCCGACGGCGCCCGCGGTCATCGAGCCGTAGGAGCCTCCGCGCCTGAGGTAGGCCCAGCCCCCGTCCTCGTTCTGGGACTCGCGCCACCATTTCTCCGCGAGGTCCATCACCTCTTTGGGGAGGATGATCCCCGCGTCGTGGCAGGCGCGCAGGCCGAGCGCCGCGTATTGCGAGTTCGAGTTGTCCCCCCCCGCCGGCCCTTCGCGCATTTTCTTGACGGGGATCTTCCGGACCACCTTGGGCTTCGTCCGCGCCACGGTGCTGCCGGGCTTGGGTTTCGGTTTCGTCCCCCCGCCGCTCGCGACGTCGCGGCCGGCGCCGCCCGTCGGCGTGTCCTTGACGAACGCGGACGGCTCCCCGTAGCCCCACTGGCCGTTGACGCATTGGTTGTCCGCGAGGAACTGCGCGCACTGCTGGATCCGCGGCTGGTGCTTCACGCGGTCCAGCTCCTCGAGGATCATCGCCTGCAGCGATACGTTGTAGGTCCACTCCAGCTTCGAGTCGACGACGGTCTTGAGGAGTTCCTGGAACTTGGGATCCGTCTCCTGCACGCCGCCGTGGACCAGCGTCCAGAGCGCCAGCTCCTCGGTGCGGCGCTTGTTCATCGTGCCCCAGCGGCCGATCTGACCCTCGAGGTACGCGACCCCCTTCTTGATGGCCGCGTCGACCCTGGCTGGATCGACCTTCTTTGCATCCTGGGGGAGGAGCGCGAGGAGGGCGAGGATGAGAGCCGGGGCTTTCATGGGATCCGTCCTCCACCAGATAGAACGCGTGCCACGGGGATGGGGTTGGGGTTGGTCTCTGCACTTCGACCCGCAAGTTCGGGTACGTTGGCCCAAGGGGCACACGGGGTCCCAGACTTCTGCGGCTCAGCGCTCAGCGGGGCCGGCGGGACCGGGGGCCCGGCCGCGGCGGGTGGCGGGGTGGTGGCTTGGGCCATGGGGCAGCCTGGAACTGCTCGCCCTTCAGCCAGCGCGACAGGTCCCGCGCGAGGAGGTCGGACGTGGCATAGCGGTCCTCGGGCTTCTTCGCCAGCGCCTTGAGGGAGATGGATTCCAGGACCGGGTCCACGGCGGGCCGGCCCTTCGGGGGCATTTTCGACGGGGGTACGACCGGGTCCTTCATCACCTTCATGAGGACCTCGAGCGCGTTCTCCCCCTGGAAGGGCAGGCGCCCGGTCATGATCTCGTAGATCATCACCCCCAGCGACCACACGTCGGCGCGGCGGTCGATCGCCCTGACGCCGCGCGCCTGCTCGGGGCTCATATAGGAGGGGGTGCCCACGATGGCGCCGGAGACGGTGAGGGAGAGCGTCGTGTTCGTCCCCACCACCTTGGCAAGTCCGAAGTCCATGACGTGCGGCTGGTTCTTCGCGTCCATCAGGATGTTGGCGGGCTTGAGGTCCCGGTGCATCACGCCCAGTTCGTGGGCCGCGTGGACCGCCTTCGCCACGTCCCGCACGACCGAGACCTGCTGGCGGATGGTGATGGAGCCCTGCTTCCGCCAGTCGGAGAACGCCGCCCCTTCCACGAACTCCATCGCGAGGTAACGCCGGCCCTGGTGCACCCCCGCTTCATAGACGGTCACGATGTTGGGATGGTTGAGCCGCGCCGCCAGCTGGCATTCGCGGATGAAGCGCTCCTCGTCGAGCTTGATCTCCTCGGGTTCGGCATGGGCGCTCGTCAGCATGAGCTTGATCGCGACCCTCCGGTTGAGTTGGGTGTCGAGCGCCTCGTACACCACGCCCATCCCGCCCTTGCCGATCTCCCGCTTCAGCTGGAACTTGCCGATGGGCTTGAGATCGGCCGCGAGCGGCGCCTGGACGACCGCCCAGTCCATCCCGGTGCCGCGGCTCTCCTCGCCGGTCGGTTCGAGGAGCCCCTTGCAATGGAAGCAGCGGTACTCCTTCAGGGGATAGTAGTTCGTGACGTTGTAGCGCTTGTTGCAGGGGCGGCAGGCGAGGGCCGCCTTCTTCTGCACGGCCAGGATGCGGCTGATCGCCTCCGCCGTCGCGTACCCAAGGTCCACCATGAGCTCGGCCAGCGGCCGAACGCTTCCCCTTCCCTCGGCGAGTGCCTGGGCCTGGACCAACGCGGCCTCGTCGAGGTGTTCCTGCGGGACGCCGCCGCGCAGGAGGAGTTCCCGAAGGCGGAGGTCCTTACGCCGTCCGGCTTCGAGGTCCGCCGGCGCCTTCGGGGGAGGGCGGTCCTGGAGTTCCGCGAGCGCGTTTTCGGTCAGGTAGCCCTTGCTCACGAGCACGGCCGCCAGCTTCACCAGGGCCCCCCCCGGCTTCCCCGCCCTGCGGGCCTGCTCGGCGATCGCCTCCCGGAGCTGTTCCGGCGTGATCAGTTCCCGGTCGAGTGCCTGCATCCCCAGGCGGAGATCCAGCGCCCCCTGGCTGACTCCAGACCCTTCCAGCATCAGCCCAACTATACAGCCCGCGGGTAGCCCATGCAACATGCACCCGCCCGCGCGGTCGAGGACCGGCCCGGCAAAGGGCCTCCGGGCCGACGCCCGCTTTCTGCGCCGCGCCGTCGTAAAATAGCCGGACCTAACGGATGAAAGGGACCCCGATGCTTTCCTGCGTCCTCAGCGCCTTCATGGCCGGACTCGTGCCGGCCCAGGACCCTCCCCGCTCCACCGTGGCCGCCTGGGACACGGTCCAGTCTTCCGCCGAGCCGCTCTCCTCCGAGGCGATCCTGAAGAAGGACGGGTGGAAGCCCTTCACCGAGGGGATCCGGGGCGATGCCGCGGTCTCCAACGGGCGGCTCCTGGCGGTCGTCCGCCGGCAGGGGACGGGGGTCGAACTCTACTCCCTCGGCTCGGGGGCGCCGGTCTTCCGGGGCCGCCTCCTCCTGGGCGCCGCGATCGAGAGGATCGCCGTGACGGAACTCGCCCGCGGCGGGGCCGCCTTCGAGGTCGGCTGGAAGGGCGGCGGCGGCGCGCGGTTCCGGATCAAGCGGGGCGACCTCTTCATCGAGTCGGAGGCGCTGGCGGGGGACGCCCCCCTCCGCGTCGAGTGCCCCGGCCGCTTCGCGCTGCTCCCGGACTTCTTCGCGGACGACATCCTCTTCGACGCGCGGAAGGTCCCCGTCGATCGCGTCGAGCTCCCCAGCGAGAACTTCCTGCTCCACTTCGCGGGAAAGGGGGATGCCATCGTGATGGCCGTCTTCGAGAACCGCAACCAGGACGTGCGGGTGACGCTCGGGGGGACGGGGGCGGATCGCGCCGTGACGGGCTCCGAGATCACCTATGGGAAGAAGGGCAGCAGGATCTGGGTCGCCGTGCTCGAGGGCCCGGGGATCTGGCACTCGGTGGACGTGACCGAGGCGGACAAGAAGAAGATCCTCCCGCTGGACTGGACGATGCCGTTCGTCGCGCAGTGGCGGGTCGACTTCACGCGCAAAGAGGGGCTGACCGACAGCTGGGACCTGCTCCTCCCGGACAAGGAGGGCGACGGATTCGTCAAGCCCTCCTGGCTCAAGCAGGACGGGCAGATCAGCGACGCGAACCGGACCGCGACGGGGGAGGTCGACCGCGACGCCTACAAGCCCGGCGGGCCCGCGTCGGACCGGCTCGGGCCGGACCGCAAGCGCTGGACGACGGTGCTCGGGCACGTCCAGTACCCCTGCTGGTCGGACCGCGAGCGGAAGGGCTTCCTCCAGCCCCTGGAGCACAAACGGCTCGCCTTCGACGGCCCCGTGCTCCTCTTCCCGATCAACCGCCTGGCCGAGACGCCGCTGGACGCCTACACCCCGGTCGATGTCGTCCGGAACACGCTCGGGGTCGGCCCCTGCCAGTACATCCTGGACGTCGAGGGGCAGAAGCAGGAGCACGTGGGCCGCGCGACCTGCCACGTCCGGACGCTGCTGACGGAGACCTACACGGCGGGGACCCAGAAGGGCAAGGAGAAGGAGATCAAGGCGTG
>JAHFOZ010000026.1:4001-20618 GCA_023261405.1 Planctomycetota bacterium | reverse complement strand
CTTCACGAAGACCGACTCGCCCATGACGCTCCCGTCGGGAGCGTCGGCGTACCAGCTCGTGCGGCCGCACATCGTGTAGACGAGGATGATCGGCGCCACCTCGCCCTTCGCGATCGCCGCGTCGAGGATGCCGAAGAGCTGGGGGTGCGTGCTCTCGCAGTCCGTCATCCCGTGGAGATAGTAGACGACGGGGAAACGCTTCGCCGGCTCCGACGCGTAGGCGGGCGGGAGGTAGATCGCGAACCCCACGTCGCGCTTCATCGACGCGCTCCTGAACGTGCGGTGCTCGACCCCCGCGAGCTTGTCCTTGGGGGGATTGACCCAGGACTCCTCCTGGGAAAGCAGGAGGAGCACGGCCAGCAGGGTTCTCATGCCAGAATCCTCGTAAGCACCTCGCCGTGGACATCCGTCAGGCGGAAGCGCCGGCCATTGTGGAAGTAGGTGAGCTTCTTGTGGTCGATCCCCATGAGGTGCAGGATCGTCGCGTGCAGGTCGTGGACCGGGACGGGATCCACGGCCGCCTTGTGGCCGATCTCGTCCGTCTCGCCGTGGCTCGTGCCGCCCTTCACGCCGCCGCCGGCCATCCAGACCAGGAACCCGTGCGGATTGTGGTCGCGCCCGCCCCCCTTCTCGGAGACGGGCATCCTCCCGAACTCGCCGCCCCAGATCACGAGCGTGGAGTCCAGGAGGCCGCGCCGCTTGAGGTCGGACAGCAGGCCGGCGATCGGGACGTCCGTCTCGGCGCAGCGCGTGCCGTGGTTCCCCTTGAGGTCCGTGTGGGCGTCCCACTCGTCGTTGATGTAGGCCTGCACGAAGCGGACGCCGCGCTCCACGAGCTTCCTCGCCATCAGGCACTTCTCACCGAAGGGGCGTGAGACCTTCTGGTCGAGGCCGTAGAGCTTCCGGGTCTCCTCGGGCTCCTTCGAGAAATCGACCAGCTCCTGAGCCTCCGTCTGCATCCGGTAGGCGAGCTCGAAACTTTCGATCCTCGCCTGCAGGTCGGACTCGCCCGGATGATCGGCGAGGTGTGCGGCGTTGAGCTCGGCGGCCAGGTCCAGCTGCCGGCGTTGTCGTTCGGCCGGCAGGTCCCCGGGCCGGGTGAGGTTCAAGATCGGGCTGCCCGCCGCGCGGAACATCGTCCCCTGAAAACTGCCCGGGAGGAAGCCCGCGCCCCAGTTGGGCGGCCCGCCCTTGGAGCCGCGCGTGTTGCCCAGGACCACGAAGCCCGGCAGGTCGCGGTTCTCGGACCCGAGCCCGTAGGTGACCCAGGCCCCCATGCTCGGGAAGCCCTGCCGTATCATCCCCGTGTTGATCTGGAACATCGCCGGCCCGTGGTTGTTCGACTCCACGTGGCAGGACTTGATGAACGCCATCTCGTCCACGAGCCGCGCGAGCGTCGGGTAGCGGTCGCAGACCCAGGCGCCCGACTGCCCATGCTGCTTGAACGTGAAAGGCGACTTGAGGAGGGGCCCCGGGTCGCCGAAGAAGACCTCGATGCCCTCGACCTTCTTCCCGTGCCCCTTCTCGAGCGCGGGCTTGGGATCGAAGGTGTCGAAGCCGCTCGGGCCGCCCTCCATGAAGAGCCAGATCACCGACTTCGCCTTGGGCGCGTAGTGCGGTCCGCGCGCCGCGGTCTGCGCCAGCAGGCCCTTCGAGTCGAGGAGACCCGCGAGGGCGAGCGATCCGAACCCGAGCCCCGCCTTTCCGAGAAGTTCACGGCGCGAGCAGCAGCCTTCAGTCGACATACAGGAACTCGTTCAAGGTCAGCAGAGTATGACAGAAATCCACGAACGTGAGCGGGTCCTGGTCCGCAAGATATCGGCGGGCCGCAGTGAGCTCTGCCTCGCGGGGGGCGCGGCCCAGCGCGAGCAGGTACGCCTTCGCGGGGTCGTCCCCGGCCCGCTTCGCCAGGTCCCGGGCGCAGCCGCGCACGAAGGGGTCGTTGAGGAGCATGAGGGCCTGGGGCGACACGGTCGTCCGCGCGCGGCGCCCGCAGCTGGCGCTCGTGTCGGCCGCGTCGTTCACTTCCATCATCGGGTTCATCACGGAGCGCTTCACGAACGCGTAGATCGTGCGGCGCCACGTGGCGGGGCCGTCCTCGATCTTCTTCGGGTAGTCGTCCTTCGAGCGCGTGGCGATCGCGTCGGCCGGAATCGGGAGCTTCACCGCCGGGCCGTACATCTCCCGGTTGAGGCGGCCGCTCACCGCCAGGAGCGCGTCGCGGAGGGACTCGGCCTCCAGGCGCTGGGGGCGGCGTCGCCAGAGGAGGCGGTTGTCCGGGTCGAGCTTTGCGCGGGCGACGTCGAACGTCGTGTCCTGCCGGTAGACGTCGCTCATGAGGATGGCCTTATGGAGCGCCTTGAGCCGCCACCCGCCCGCGATGAGCCGGGAGGCGAGCTCGTCGAGCAGCTCGGGGTGGCTCGGAGGATCGCCCTGCGACCCGAAGTCGCTGGGGGTCCTCACGATCCCCTCGCCGAAGTGGTGGTGCCAGAGCCGGTTGGCGATGACGCGCGCGAGCAGCCGCCCGCCGCCGCGGTCCACGTCGGTGATCCAGGCGGCGAGGGCGCTGCGGCGGAACGTGGTGACGCCGTCGGGCGGGCGCGCGAACCACCCGGAGGAATCCGGCGCAAGGGCCGTGAGGAAGCCGGGCTGGACCTCCTCCTTCCGGAGATCGGGGTCGCCGCGTCCGAGCCACCAGTGCTTCTCCGGGGGGCCCGGCGCGTCGGCCAGCGTGAGGGCGAGCGGTGCCTTGCCCCCGGCCTCGCGGTCCAGCCGGCCCCACGCCGCCTTCTCATCGTCGGAGAGCGAGGCGCGAAGATCGTCGTCGGTGACGGCGATCCCCGCGTCGTACTGCTTGTGCAGTTTCGGGGAGGAGACGATGTTGCCGTCCTGCGGCACGCGGAGGATCTCCTTCTCCTCGTCGGTGAGAGGCAGGGCGGCTATCTTCGCGTCGCGGAGGGCGGTCCGCCGCGCCTCGCGCCACTCGTCGAGCCGGCGCCGCGGGCCCGAGAGGGAGCGGTCGCCCCGGCGCGACGGGGCGAAGACCGCCGATAGACGGTAATAATCCTTCGAGGGGATGGGGTCGTACTTGTGGTCGTGGCAGCGCGCGCAGCCCAGGGTGAGGCCCAGAAGCGCGGCGCTGGTGGTGGAGACAATGTCGTCCAGCTCGTCGTTCCGGTAGATCTGCTTGTTCCGCTTCGTGTCGGTGGGGAGGGTCTTGAGGTAGGGGCCCACGGTGCAGAAGCCGGTGGCGGCCACGGCCTGCGGATTGTCGGGCTCCAGCTCGTCGCCCGCGAGCTGCCAGCGGACGAAGGTGTCGAACGGGAGGTCCTCGTTCAAGGCGCGGATCACGAAGTCCCGGTAGGGGTGCGCGGTCTTCTGGTCGTAGTCGCTCTCGTAGCCGCTCGAATCGGCGTAGCGGGCCACGTCGAGCCAGTGGCGGCCCCAGCGCTCGCCGTAGTGCGGGTCGGCAAGCAGGCGGTCTACGAGCCCTTCGTAGGTGCCGGCGAGGGCGGCCTCGATCTCATCGGGGGTCGGCGGGAGCCCGGTCAGATCGAAGGTCAGCCTCCGGATGAGCGTTGCCCTCGGCGCCTCCGGGTTCATCGCGAGCCCCCTGGCCGCGAGCGCCTTCCGGATGAAATCGTCGATGGGGGCGCCGGTCGTCTTCCGGAGCGGAGTGAACGCCCAGTGGAGCTCTCCCGTCCCTTTCGCCTCGAGGGGCCGCTCGTACTTTGCCCCGGCATCGATCCACGCCGCGAGGGCCGCGATCGCCGCATCGGGCAGCTTCTCCCCTTTCTTGGGCATGTAGGGTTCGTCGAGGCGGGCGACCAGCTTGTAGAGGAGGCTCTCTTTCGATCTTCCGGGGACGGCGGCGGGGCCCGAGTCGCCCCCCTTGAGGAGCGTCTCGCGCGTGGTGAGGTCGAGGCCTCCCTTCCTCTTCTCCGGCGTGTGGCAGCGGACGCAGGAGTTCTCGAGGATCTCGGGCGCTCCTTGCGGGGCCATCAGGAGGAAGAGGAGCAGCGCCGGCATGATTACTCTATGCGTCCGGGCGGTCGGTTCGTGGCGCACAATTGAAAGGGGGTTCGGGTAGACTGGGCGCGATGATCGAGGCATGGGTGAAGCAACTCGGGGCGACGATCGACCGTTCGACCCCCATCCAGTACGGGACCCAGTATCGGCTCTCCCGGGGCGAAGAGCTGGCGATCGTCAACGTCTACCAGGGGAAGGCGGGCACGAAGTTCGTGATCCAGAAGAACACGCCGCTGGCCGAAGCGCTCCGCGAGCTGGCGGGGCAGAAAAAGGCGGAGGCCTCGCCCTGGATTTCCTGGTGCGGCTCGGACGAGTCCGGGAAGGGCGACTACTTCGGCCCGATCGCGGTGGCGGCGGTGGCGCTCACCTCAAAGGAGGCGGTGGAGCTCGCGTCCTACCGAGTGCGGGATTGCAAGACGATGAGCGACGCCACGGCGCTCGGGATGGACGAGCGCATCCGGAAAACCTGCGTCTTCAAGCTCGCGGGCTGGCTGCCGGACGTATACAACGCGAAGCAGGCGGAGCTGCGGAACGTGAACCTCATGCTGGGGGAGCTCCACGCGGAGGCCATCGACGGGGTGCTGGAGCAGCGGGGCGACCTCCAGGCCGCGGTGGTCGATCAGTTCGGCGACGCGGCCTACGTGAGGGAGGCGCTCCATCGGAGGGATCGTACGATCACGCTCGTGCAGCGGCCGAAGGCGGACGAGACGGACCTCGCGGTCGCCGCGGCGTCGGTGCTTGCCCGCGCCGCCTTCCTCCGGGGCCTCGCGAAACTCGGGAAGCAGTTCAAGGTGCGCCTCCCGAAGGGCGCGGGGCCGGACGTGATCGAGGCCGCACGGGCGTTCGTCCGGAAGCACGGCCGCGAGGCGCTCGGCCGGGTGGCGAAGGTGCACTTCAGGACGACGGCGTCGCTGTGATCACGCGAAGTCGATGTCGATGGGGCCGCTGTCGCCCCCGCCTCCCCCTCCGCCCGCACGCCCCATCAGGCGCCTGGAGGACTCTTCCAGGGGCGTCCCCTTGAGCGATTCGAAGAAGCGGGTGGATTCCTGCGCCTGTCCGTCCTGCATCGACAGGATGCCGAGCGCCAGGCGATCCTCGGGGGCGGCCATGCCCGCGGTGGCGGCCAGGGAGACCGCCTGCGGGGAGGCGATCTGCGACCACTCCAGGGTGCTCACGACCCCGCGGCGGAGGGCGTAGATCCGCGCGGAAGTAGCCTTGAGGATCTGCAGCGTCCCGCCCGGCGCGACATCGGGCATGAAGTCGGGGACGACGGGGCGCTGGGAGTTCATCCGGGCGGCCAGTCTCGCGCGGAACGAGGCGACGGCCCCGTCCGCGAGGGCCGTGTCCTGGCCGGGGGGCTCCCAGGGGGCGGCCGCGGCCTTGGCCGGCGACGCGGAGGACGCCTTGCGGGACGTTCCCCCCTCCACCAGATCGAGCACGCCCTGGAGTTCCTGGGCCACCGCGGCGGCCGAGCGGTAGCGGTCTTCCGGACGCTTGGCCAGGCAGCGCAGGCAGATCTCCTCGAGATGGTAGAGGTACGGCAGGATCGGGCTGTCCCACATTCTCTCGGAGGACTTCTTCTGGGTTCGGACCATGAGGGACGGGCGCACGGGGGTCTTCTTGTCCACGGCATCGATGATCTCCATCGAAGTCCCGCCGAAGACCGGCGCCCCGGCCAGCATCACGTAGAGGACGGCGCCGAAGCCGTAGACGTCGGTGAAGACCCCGATCTCCGACGCCTTCCCCCGGAGCTGCTCAGGGGCCATGTAGGCGGGCGTCCCCTGGATCCCGATATTCTCCTCCCGGCCGGCCTCCACCACGCGGGCCAGGCCGAAGTCCACGACGAAGCAGACGTCCTTGAGGTCGATCAGGATGTTGCTGGGCTTGAGGTCGCAGTGAATCACCGAAGGCTGGAAGGTGTGGGCGTAATCGACGGCCGAGGCGACGTCGCGGAGGAGGGCCAGGGTCGGCGCCGGCCTCTCGTAGAGGGAGGAGATCCAGCCGCGGCTCCGCGATGCGTTCAACTGCGCGTGGAGGCTCGTCCCCTCGATGTACTGCATGGAAATGTAGTACTGCTCCCCGATGCGGCCCACGTCATGCACGGGGACGATGTGGGGATGGCGGAAGCGCGCCGCCGCGCGGGCCTCGAGGATGAGGTTGCGGATCCGCTCCTCCTCCCCCAGCCTCACCTGCTCGGAGGCGATCCCGGTGGGCGGGTCGAAGTGGATGAACTTGAGGGCGACGAAGTGCGCCAGCATCGTGTCCCAGGCCTTGCGGACGTAGCCGGTCCCGCCGCGCCCCAGCTCTTCCAGGAGCACGTACTTCCCGAACACCGCGCCGCCCGCGCGTTGCGCCTCCAGGACCTCGATCGGCAGCAGGTCCCGCGTGATCCCGACAACATCCTCGTGGGCGGGCCGCTGCCGTCCGGGGCTCGGTTCCTGGGGAACGCCCTCGCCGTTCGACATCCGATTCCTATATTCCCGTTCGTCCACGCCCGCCTTCCCCGGACGGGGGGCCGGCTCATTGGATGTGGCTCAGCATACCCACTCGCGGGCCGCAATCAAGGGTCGGGCGCCGGCTCGCGGTGCAGCTCGAGGAGCGTGATGTCTTCCGGGAGGGCCTCCGCCCCCGCGTGGGCCAGGAGGGCTTCCGCCACCTCGGCGACCGCGGGACCGGCGCCCCCCGAGCCCGCCAGCCGGCCGGCCTGGGCCACGCGCCGCTCGCCGAAGGGGACCAGGCCCGCCCCGAGGACCTGGGCTGCGCCTCCGCTGTGGAAGAGCAGGTGGTCTCCCGGGGCGAGCGTCACCGCGGCCGGGCGGAGCGTCCCTTCGAACGCGGCCCCGCGGGCCGGGCCGAGCGGCAGGCCCGTGGCCTGGAGGACCTTCACGGCGGGGTTGCCGTCGGTCCAGCGGAACGGCCGGGGGAAGCCGGCGCAGGCGAGGGACAGGAGCCCGGGCGCCGGATCCAGGATGGCGTAGGCCGCCCGGACGAAGGCCCCGCGCGGGAGGGTCTTCGCCAGGGTCTCGTTGAGCCTCGCCAGCGCCTGCACCGGCCATTCGCACTGCAGGGCCACCCTCACGAAGGACGCGCGCGCGACGAACAGCGCCGCCGGCGCCACGGCCGCGAACCCCGGCACGTCGAAGACCAGGATCCCGAAGCGCTTCCGCGACAGGGCGAGGATCTCGTGGCAATTCCCCCCGTAGGCCGACCCCGCCCGGTGGAGCGCCGCAACGGTGTATCCCGGGATGGAGGGGAGTTCGCGCGGCTGGAGGTGGGCCTTGATCTCCCGCGCCTGCTCGACCTCGTCCGGCGGGGGCGGAGGGGCCGGGTCTCCGGAAGGGGGGACCATCTCGTTCAGTGTCGCGAGCAGCTCGGTGGCCTCCACGGGCTTGTAAAAGATCCGCCCCTCGGGGTAGGCGTCCATCTCCTCCGCATTCCGCACGCGCAGCGTGTCCTCGAGCAGGACGAGCGGGAGGGGCTTCGTGCCGGGTTCCGGCACGAGCAGGGGCTTGAGCTCGGCGAGGTGGAAGCGGCTGATGTCCGCGATCACAATATCGTAGGCGTCCGTGCGCAGGAGCGCGGGCAGGGTCGCGTCGGGCTCGCCGCATCCGGAGACGCGGAACCCGGCCTCCTCCAGGAGCCGGACCAGGGCGAGCCGCTCCGAGGTCTCCCGGGACAGGAGGAAGAGGGAGCGCCGCTTCCGCTTCATCTCGTCCGCGAGCGGAACGAGCTGGAGGAGTTCGGCCCCGCGCTGCGTCTCTTCCTGCGGCGTCGCGCTCGACTCGATCGTCATCCTCGAGACCATCTCGAACATCCGCACGAAATCCGCCGCCGTGGGGGCGAGGCGGGATACCGACGAGCGCAGCTTCTCGATTGACGTGTCGCCCCGGCGGAGGTCCTCCGCCACGACCCGTCCGCGGAGTCCCAGCGGCAGCCGTTCGATGAGGCTCCTGGCGTCCTGGGCCCGCGGGTCCCCCTTTCCGGAGCCCATCACGGCCTTGCGGACCTCTTCGGGGAGCGAGCCCATGCTCTTCAGGTACTCGTCCACGAACTCCGCGGCGGGCTTCTCCGAAAGGTTCTGGTCCACGAGCTGGTCGAAGAGGCGGGAGGTGAGTTCCACCGCCTTCCCCTTCTCCTCCGGCGCATTGAGGAGGGGCCCCAGCGCCCCGGCCAGCCCGCTCAGGCCCGGGCCGGCCTCCTCCGCCCCCTCCTTGGATTTTCCGGAGAGGAGGGACGCGAAGAGCTCGTTCAGGGCGCTCGGGGTGGCCGGGAGCATGGGCAGAGCCGCTCCGGCCCCCTCCGGCGCGCCCCCGTCGACGGCGATGAAGCGCACTTCATTCAGGCGGATGTGGCGCAGCGGCTCGAGGAGTTCCGGATGGATCTCGCTGCCGCTCAGCAGCTCGTCCGGGCTCATCGCCACGAGCTTGATGAAGTGGTTGAACTCCTCGGGGCTGAAGCCGGCCTCCACCCGGAACGCCCCGATGTTCCGCGCGGCGAGCATCTCGCAGAAGCCCTTGACGGCGGGGGAGGCGTCGAGCACCGGCGCGTTCTGGACGATGAGGGCGCCGTCGCGTGTGCCCAGGACCACGGCGGGCTCGGCCTGCAGCATCCTCCGGAGGGCGGCGCCGGCCTCGTCGATGCCCTTCTGGGTCTCCCGGTGCCCGGGGGCGTAGATGCGGGAGGAGCGGATCGCCTTGCTCAGCGTCCGGACGAAGTCGAGCGCCAGGGGCGCCAGATCGGCCACGGGATCGTCTCCTTCGGGAGGGGCACCCCGGCATCCGCCCCCCCAGTGACCATAGAGTATATCAAGATCCACCGGTCGCAAGAGGAGAGGTGGAGTGTCCCCAAGAGATGAGAAACCGGGGGCGCAGGAAATGAGCTCCGGTCAGCGCCGGGCGGCGTCGGATTCGGCGGCCTTGCGAGCCATGTCCTCGCGGGCCTTCGCCGCCTGGTCCAGCCCCCTCCGGCAGCGGAGGAGCCTCTCGCGCACGGGGGGGAGGAGGTCGTTCATGGCCTTCACGTCGTAGGGGAGGTGCAGGATCTTGAACTGCGCGTTCTCGAATTCCCTGAGCGCCTCGCCGTACATCCGGGCGTTGGCGAACCGCTCGCCGTCGCGCACGTGCTTCGTGATTTCGATCTGCGCCTGATCGACCCTGAGCACGCAGATGCGCGCGTCAAGCTCGGCGGGGGTGAAGGCGCCGGCCTGTCCGTTGAGGGAGAGGATCTCGGCGAGGAGCTTGCGCGCCGCGAGGTTCTCATGCCAGGCCTGGACGGCCTTCTGGGCCTCGACCTTGGCGCGGTCGAAGTCGCCCCGGTTGTAGTAGCCGAGCGCGAGCGTGTAGTGCTTCTCGGAGACGGCGAGGCGCTCCTGCTCCTCGAGCGTGCGGCCCTTGAAGGCGTCGCGCGCGATGCCGGCCCACTCCTCGCTCGCCGCCTCGATACGGGTTTCATCGGGAGGCGGGGAAGGCTGGGTCACGGGCGCCGGGGCCGCGCAGCCGGCGAGGGCCAACAGGGAGAGCACGCGCTTCATTACAAATAGGACGCGCCGGTCGGTATAATCCCTCCCATCATGTTCCGGATCGGGACCGGCGCCCTCTTCCTCCTCGCGGGGGCCGCGGCGGCCCACGCGCAGGGCTACGGGACCAACTTCGACGGCGGGACGGCCGGATGGACGCTTGACGCCGCGGTCAACGGCTCGGCCTGGGCGGCGGACGCGACCCCCGCCGGGTTCCCGGGAGGGCCGAGCCGGTCGGGCTTGAGCCTCAACTTCAACAACGGGACCGACTACGCCGGCGGGACGAGCGGCGCGGCGCTCTCGCCGGTCATCGGGCTGGCGGGGCTGACGAACCCGATCCTCACGTTCTGGTGCAACTACAACACCGAGACGCGCGGCACGGCCTTCGACCGGCGACGGCTGCAGGTGCTCGACGGCGCGCTCACGGTGAAGTACGCCGACTGGCAGCTGGCGACGACCGGGTACAGCTTCAACGCGCGCGGGGGCTTCGCGGGCGCGGGTCCCGGGCCCTGCTCCGAGGCCTACAACGACCTCGAGACCGGGACGCCGGTCAACCCCTGGCACCAGCACCGGATCTTCCTCGATCCCGCGTGGGGCCCGGTCCGGCTGCGCTTCGTCTTCTGGTCGGTGGACGATCTCCGGAACGGCTACGCCGGATGGGCGATCGACGATCTCTTCGTGTACAACAACGGGCCGTCGGCCATGGCGGGATGGCCGGACGTGCACCCGGACACGTCGACGGAGGACGGCGACGGCAATGAACTCGACGTCTGCGAGCGGCGGGTCGGGGACTTCATCACGTGGTCCTGGGGCAGCACGGTGACCGGCGACCCGAACGTGCACCTCATCGTGGGCACCCACCCGCAGACGATCCTCGACCGGTCGTTCATGTTCTACGACCCGGTGCACCTCCACTGGCACCTCACGCAGTTCGTGGACTTCGCGCTCTGGAAGCAGCAGGCGTTCGGGTTCCAGAAGCTGCGCCGCGGGCCGAAGCGCTCGTTCTGCCTCGCGGACACCGAGCAGGTCATCCCCGGCACGCCGAAGATCAGCCCCGGCTGCGACGACCTCTTTGAAGCCATCTCGTACGGCTGGCAGGACGTGTACGGGATCGGGACGCCCGGGCAGGCGATCGACGTGGCCGGCCTGGCGACGGACACGGACTACTGGCTGATCGGCGTCCAGGACCCGCTCAACCGGATGCGCGAGACGGTCGAGACGAACCAGGTGGACCAGATCCACTTCACGCTGCCCGCGACGGCCCCGCAGCAGGTGGCGATCCTCGACCGCGCCAACCCCTATCCCCAGGGCGGATCGACGATCTCCATCACGGCGGCGACCGTGGGCGTGTTCCAGGGGGTGCCCGCGGTGCAGGTGCTGGGGGCGGGCTTCGACACGACGCTCGCCCCGGTGCTCTACGACGCGGGGACGGCGGCCGAGGAGGCCCCGATGTTCACGATCGTCGGGCCCGGCGAGATCTGGGTGGAGATCCCGGGGGCGATCGCGACGCCGGCGTCCATCGACCTGCTGCGCGCGCGGGGCGACGCGGCGTCGTTCCGCATCGGAGGGGCGGCCCCGACCCCGACCCCGCCGCCCGCCGAGCTCGCGGATTTTCCGCCGATGCCGGTTGGGGACAATGACGACAACAGCGGCCATCACGACCGTTGCGGAGCGCTGGGGCTGGAGCTCGCGCTCCTGGCGCTGCTCCTGCGGAGGCGCACTACTCGCCGCTGATCTCCTTCAGCTTCGCGAAGAATCCCTTCTTCCGGTCTGTGGAAAGCCCCCAATTCACGGGCGGGCACTGGTAACCGTCCTGGTAGTCGCTCTTGCCGGGATCGAAGTACCCCCACGAGGCATGCTCCGACAGGGCTACGACGAAGTTGTTCATCGGCTTGTCGAAGTCGAAGTGGTCGTCCTCGTTGAAGAGGACGGGCATGGGCCGGTAGCCCGGGACGGCGCGCGCCTGGCGGACCATCTCGGCGATCCTGGCGGGGTCCTTGACGCCGTTCCCGTGCATCAGGAGGAAGTCGGACGCGCGGACGACGTTCTCCTTCGGGACCGCCCCTCCGCCGTAGCTCGTCCCGCTGAGGAAGCCGCGGGTCTTGCCGCGCTCGATCAGTTCGTGGACGCGGTCGGGCTTGAGGATCGCGTGGTCGTAGCGGACGTTGCACTCGTTATTGACCTCGAGGAGGACGTTCGTGTAGGCCCTCGCGCAGAGCCAGTCGAGGGAGGCGTCGAACGCGCGGACCACGGCCGCCTCGTCCTTGAGGCGCTCGTCCTGACCGAAGTAGAAGATCCCGAGGATGGCGACCAGGCCGAGCTCGTCGGCGCGGTCGAGGATGCGTTCGAGCCGGGCCATGTAGGCGGGCCGCAGGTCGCCGGTCTCGGTGAACGCGGAGTTGTGCCAGGGCTGCTTCTGGGAGTAGCCCTGGGGGCTGCCGCCCTGGAGGTCGATCGTGAAGGCGAGGAGGCCATGGCGGCGCCACTCGGGCATGGCGGCGACGAACTCGCGGGTGTTGCGCTCGGGGTCCCATGTTTTCGTGTCCGGGTAGGCCCACGTGCCCGCGGTGTCGGGGTTGAGATCGTCGAAGATGCCCTGGACCATGCGGGAATTCAGGAGGAGGCCCTCGATCTTCCTCCCCTGCCAGGCGCGTCCCGCGTAGGTCGGCTTGCCGTTGATCCGGAAGGCGTCGCCCTGGATGGAGACGCGCGTCTGCCGCGGCTTCGGGGGCGCCGGCGCGGCCTGGCCGGCGGCCAGGAGCAGCGCGGCAAGGGCGATGGATTTCATGAAGCTTGATAAAGTAAACCGTTTACTTTATCATATTCCCTCTCAGGCGCAGTAGCCGCCGTCCACCACGAGGGCGGTCCCGGTGGCGAAGGCGGCCTCGTCCGAGGCGAGGTAGAGGATGCCCGCGGCCATCTCCGCCGCGGAGCCCAGGCGGCCCATGGGCTGGCGGGCCACGAGCGCGGCCATCGCCGCCTTGGGATCGGGCGCCTCCTTCAGGCGCTTGCCGATCCACGGCGTCATCGTGGTGCCCGGGCAGATGCAGTTCACGCGGATCCCGTCCTTCACGTGGTCCACGGCCATCGCGCGCGTGAGGCCGACGACCGCGTGCTTGGAGACCGTGTAGGCCGCGCTGTCGGCGATCCCCCGCAGGCCCGCGACGGAGGCGGTGTTCACGATCACGCCCCGCTTCCGCGGGACCATGACGTCGAGGGCCGCCCTGGAGAGGAGCCAGGTCCCCGTCACGTTCACGCGGAGGATGGATTCCAGCTGCTCGGGGGATGTGTTGAGCACCGTTCCCGAGACGCCGATGCCCGCGTTGTTCACCAGGATGTCGAGGGGCCCGAGCAGCCTCCCGACCTCCGCGACCATGCGCGCGCAGTCCTCGGGAACGGCAATGTCCCCCGGCACGGGCAGGGCCCGGCCCCTGGCCTTCTTGATGAGGGTGCACGTGTGGACCGCGGACTCCACGTCCAGGTCGTTCACGCCCACCCTCGCGCCCTCGGCGGCGAAGGCGAGCGCGGCGGCCCGGCCGATGCCGCTCCCGGCGCCGGTGACGAGGACGATCTTCCGGCTGAACCGGGGTTTCACGGGAGCCCCGCGGTCATGAGCGCTTCGCCTTCGACCGGCCCTTCTTGCGGGCGGACTTCCGCACGATCAACCGGACCATGTCGGCCGCCTCGCGGACGGCCGCGAGCGGCGGGAGCATGCCGGTGATCGCCTTCTGGAGCGACTGCCAGAGGGCGTCCTCGCAGGGCGGATAGGCGGCGAAGCGGGGCGGGATGATGAGCGCCTCGGCCATCGTCTGCGCCAGCAGGTCCCAGCGCAGGGCGTCCTCGGGGTCGGTGGAGACCTCGCGCCGGACCGTGTCGAACGCGCTCGAGCGGACGGGGACCGAGCCGCGGCGGCCCTCGGCGACCTGCGACTCCTCCGAGGTGAAGAAGCGGAGCAGGGCGGCCGCGCCCTCCTTGTTCTTGGCCTTCCGCGGGATCGCGAACGAGTGGCAGCCCGCGTAGGCCGCGCGCCTCCCGGTGAAGCCGATGGGCAGCGCCGCCACGCCGGTGTTCCCGGCCACCTTGCTCGACTCGGGGTCCATGTAGAGATAGTGGCTCCCCGGCCAGTCGCAGACCATGGCGGCCATCCCGTGGCGGAACGCCGCGGAGACTTCGTCGTAGTGCCAGCGCGTGAGGTCGGAGGGGGTGATGCGGCGCCGGAAGTGGATCTCCGTCAGGCGGTCCGCGGCCCACACGCCGGCGGGGGCGTCGAACACGGGCTCGAGCTCGGGCGTGAAGAGTTCCCCGCCCGCCGAGACCAGCATCTCGTAGAAGGTCCCGAAGAGGCCCTCGTCGCGCCCCGGGAAGAGGAACCCGTGCATGCCGGGGCGGGTGAGAAAGGTCGCCACGTCCAGGAGCTCGTCCCAGCTCACCGGGACGCGGAGCGGCCGCCGGAAGAGCTTCTGGTAGGCGTCCTGGGACTGCGGGTTCTCGAAGAGGTCCTTGCGGTAGTAGAGGAGCTTGAAGTCCAGGGCGCGCGGGATCGTGAGGAGCTTTCCGTCCACCCGCGCCAGTTCCGCCGCGCGGGGCAGCAGGTCGGCCAGGGTCTCCCCGGGGACGATCTTGTCGAGCGGGGCGAGCCACTCGGCCAGGGCGGGCGCGTATTTCGTGTGCGTGGAGATGAAGTCGATGTCCGGCCTTGCCGCGGAGAACTCCTCCTTGATCGTGGCCCGCAGCTCGGGGTGGGGGAGCTGCGCGATGACGTCCACCTTGAGCCCCATCTGAGCCTCGAACTCCGGGAGGCGCTCGTAGAGCGGGTCGTACATGGGGCCGCCGATGAGGAGGGCGCGCACGACCTTGGATCGGGACATGAGTCCCCCATCTTCGCCGCGCCGGGGGGGAGCGTCAAGGAATGGGCGACGCCCGGACGAGGAGGACCCTCGTCTTCCGCGCCTCGCCCTCCTTCGGGGTGAGGCCCCAGCGGAGCACCGCCCAATGGTCGGGGGCGAGCATGAGGGTCGTGCCCGCGCGGGCGCTGTGCGTGACGGGCGACTCGATCAGGATGCCCTCGCGGATGCGGGTCTCCTTCACGTGGTCGATGCGCGCGTCGTCGAACCTGAGGTCGAGGCGAACCGTTCTGCCGTCCCTGTCGAGCCGCGGGGTGACGTCGAGGAAGGAGGAAGTCACGTGGCCGCGGAGGATCGGGTCCTCCCCCGAGTAGTCGTGCACGTGGTCGAGCGCGCGGCCCCAGGCGAGCGAGGTGCGCTGCTCCTCGTGGGAGACCCAGGAGAGCGGCTCCACCCGCGCGCCGGCGAGGAGGCGCTCGCGCTGGGCGGCGTCGGCCCGGTCGGCGGCTCCCAGGACCGTCTCGACGGTCTCGGCGGGGAGGACGGCCATGTCGGCGCGCAGGGCGATCTGGCGCGGCACGTGGCGTCGGCGTTCCTCGATGAACGTCGCGCAGTCCCGGATCACCTCGGGGGTGTTGCGGATGATGAGGATGCCGTCGACATACTGCATGCTCTTCCCGTCGGCCTCCTCCCAGGCGTCCTTGTGGACGGTGTTCTTGATGAGGTTGGCGATGTCCTCGCCGGTGAATTGCTGGCGGGCACCCACGTCCGAAGGCGCGGGCGAGGGCGCGGGGAAGTCCTGGAGACCGTAGGAGACGTCGCGGACGGGGATGAGGGTGGTGCGGAGGTTCGCCCTGGCGATGGAATCCAGGGGGGAGATGAGGAGGGCTTCGTCCCGGGCGGTGACTCCGAGGCCAAGGGGCTGGAGGACGGTTTCTAGGATCGTGGCGGGCGGGATGCCCTTGAATCGTGCGGTGACGGCTTTCTCGGAGTTCTGAGCGAGGACGTTGAGGCCGCTCGTGCGGCGCAGCCAGTCGGCGAGGGCGGAGATCGGGGCTTCCGCGAGGTCGATGTCCGCGGGTGGGAGGGCCTTGAGGCGGCCGATGAGGTCCGAGGGAGGCGGTGCGGGGGAGAGGGGCGGAGGGGTGCGGGGCCCGGCGGGGGCGGAGGCGCGGAGGAGGCAGATCTGGGGGCGGGCGGTGGCGGAGTTCCGGGGCGGGAGGGCGAAGAGGGCGCCGCCGCCGTTGGGGATGAGGAGGGTTGTGGCGAGCTGGATCACGGTGCGCTCGTGGCGAGGCAGCGGACCGGGGATGGTCCTGGCGGCTTCGAGGGGGCGGGTCTGGCCGAGCGAGAGGCGCAGTTCCACGGAGATGCGCCGGCCGTTTGCGACGAGGGTCGGGCGCGCGTCGAGGAGGCCGGCTTCGGCGATCCACGTGCTGGTGATCGATTCCCCCTTGACGTAACCGAGGATGGCGCTGGTCTCCTCGCGATGGAACGAGTGGACGCGCTGGGTGTCGAGGCCCGAGGTCTGGAGGAGGCGGGGCCGGGCCTTGCGGATGCGGTCGGCGACGGCGTCGATCTCCACGGCCGAGAGGATCACCGGGGCGCCGGGGGCGAGCAGGGAGGCGGTCTCGTCGTCCGCCTCGGCGATCTCGGCGCTGAGGCTGACGGGGGTGTGGGAGAACTGCCTGAGGGCGTCGAGGAACCAGGAGAGCTCCTCGTGGGCCTCGGGGTGGGCGTTCACGGTGAGGCCGCCTTCGATCGTGCGCTCGATCGTGGTGAGCCCCTCCCAGGTGCCGGGGGCGACGTTTTCCTTGATGAGGTCGATGATCAATTCTTCGCCGACGGAGGACTCCCTGGGCTCGTCGGAGGTGACCGTGATGCCGATGAGGGCGTCGGTCGGGAGGCTGAGGAAGGGACCGGGGTGATCCTGGACCCTCACGAAGATGCCACGGGTGTCGTAGGAGCGCTGGAGAGGGGGGCGGATCCTGGAGGGGGCGCCGATGACGGCGATGCCCTCGCGGAGGGTGACGGCCGTATTCCGGGAGGACGCGAGCCAGCGGAGGGCGCTGAGGGTGCTCACGTCCTTGAGGGTGAGCGAGATCCTGAACTCGGGATCGGAACCATCGTCGGCTCGGCGGTCCAGGTGGACGTTGGCGCCGGAACTGCGGCGGATCTCGTCGAGGAGTTCCTGGAAGGTTCCGGTCTTGTCGATCGAGATGCGTTTCT
>JAHFOZ010000026.1:0-3991 GCA_023261405.1 Planctomycetota bacterium | reverse complement strand
GGGGCGGGGCGAGGAGGGGGATGAGGAGCGCGGCGGCGGCGAGTCGCATGGGGACCTCCGTGGGAAAGGGCTCTCTTGAGAGTATAGGACGTTCCGGGGCGGCGCGCCGTGTTCAAAAAGGTGTGGAAACGTCGACAGGGGGGCGGGGATACTCGGGGTGAGCGTAATCGAACCACTCGGGGTGAGCCCGCAAAGATCTCCTGGGTTGCCCCGCAGGCGGGCAGTCCTTGGGACCCGTGCAGTCGAACCCCTGGGCGGGCGGCGGTTTGGAGGTGGGCCATGTCGGAAGGGACGGCATCGGAGCGTCGGCGGCACGAGCGGCGGTCGCGGAAGTTCGTGGTGAAGTTCCGCGTGATCGGGGGGGCGCTGCCGAAGGACATTGCGGACCGGGCGGGCCAGGTGGTGAACGTGTCGAAGGGAGGGATCATGCTGCTCTCGAAGCGTCCGCTGCCGGCCGGGACGCTGCTGGACCTGAAGTTCCCGGAGAGCGTGTTCGGTGGCGGGGCGGTGACGCTGCAGGGCGTGGTGCGGCGGGCGGGGACCGGGGTGCCGGGGGGCGATAATCCGCTCGGGCTGGCGTTCGTGCGGGTTACGCGGCCGGAGGGGGCGGGATCAGGGGGGTCGGAGAAGCGGCGGCAGGAGCGGATCCCGGAGAAGCTGCTGCTGAAGCTGCGGGGGGTGTCGGAGGGCCTGTTCCACGAGTTCGAGCCGAGGGGCGGGATCCTGCTGAACGTGTCGGATGGGGGGCTGGAGGTCTCGACGACGCGGGACTATGCGCCGGGGACGCTCCTGGAGCTGGCGCTGCCGGCGACCTCGCTGGGCCCGGCGCGGCGCGCGCGGGCGACGGTGGTCCGGTCGCAGTCGGGCGAGAAGGAGGGCCATTTCCGCCTGGGTCTCGCGCTGCAACGCGGGTCGCCGGGAACCGCTTGACCCTGAACCTCCACGGTGGTTAAACCGGCGCCGCACTCGTCACGCGGGCGTAGGTCAGTGGCTAGAACGTCTCGTTGCCAACGCGTCCTGGGGCGTTCGGGCCTGACAGGTCGAGACAAGGAAAAAACAGGCTGGAAGGGGTCCGGACCGGGACGCGTCCGCTTACGACGCGCACGGCCTCCGATAGGCGGCCATCGCCAGGCCGACAAACACGGACAGAACCCCTCCGATCAGGAGCCACGTCGTACCGTCTGCTGGACGTCCCGCAAACAGCCGGGTCACCCGGAAGTACAACGAACCGGAAGAGTCCCAGCCATACGCCGTCAAAACGATTCCCAGGACGACCAGGCCCGCACCGGCATACTTCCGCATCAGACCCTCATCTCGCCTTGAGGTCCGGCAGCGCGACCTTGCTCCCCCCGATCGGCTCCTTCAGCGCGGCAAGGACCCGCTCGACGGTGACAGAGCCGGCTTCCCTGGCCCCTTCCAGGGCTCCTTGGGCGGCCGTCGCCGCCGCCTTGGCGGTGTCCACTCCCAGCGTCCTGGCGCTCGCGATGGCCCCCAGCACGACCCCCTTGGTCGCGGCGGCCAGGTCTCCCCCCACGTCCGCCGTGTGATGGACGACGATTTTCGCGGCGTGCGACAGGATCTTGAGCCCCGCTTCGCCCTTCTCCCCCGTTCCCCGGACGATTCCCATGACCATCGCCTTGGTTCCAGGGACCGGATCGCTGCCTATCCCGACGGCTCCGCGCATGGCGGTTTTCATGACTTCGGTGACGGCATCCAGCAGGGCAGCGCCGGCCAATCCGGTTCCTTTGGCTGCGCTTGCGATTCCAGTGGTCACGGCGTCCAGGACCGTGCCAAACACATCCCGAAGGCCCGGAGGAGTCTTGACGACGGCCGCCGGGGTCGGGTGATCGACGGCGCTGCTCTTCACTTCTTCAGTCATGGCGTTCTCCTTCAGTAGGGCGGGGACATTGCTTTAACGTCATCAACGCAAAGAGTCGGCCATGCCCGGCCGCCACGGCGCATTTCACGGGGTTGCGACGGTCCGGACTCCCGGGAGACGATCACTCTGAGTTGGTCGCACATCAACTTGATTCCCTCGAGGCGTTGTTCTTATGTGGGTCGAGGCGGGTCGAGGTTCGGAAACCGGCAGCCCGCGCTCCGGGGTGGCCTCGCATCATTTTGATGCAGTTCGCCTCACCCGACTTACATCTCCTCTCCCATGCCGCCCGCTCCCGCGCCGGGCGCCGTCTTCCTTTCGGGAATCTCGCTGATGATCGCATCGGTGGTCAGGAGCAGGGACGCCACGCTCGCCGCGTTCTGGAGCGCGCTCCGGACGACCTTGGTCGGGTCGATCACCCCGAACTTCATCATGTCGCCGTACTCGAGGGTCTCCGCGTTGAATCCGAAGTTCACGTCCTTCGCGTCGCGGACCTTGTCGATCACGATCGCGCCTTCCACGCCGGAGTTCGCCGCGATCTGCTTGATCGGTGCCTCGACGGCGCGCCGGATGATGTCGATGCCCGTCTTCTCGTCGTCGCTGGACGTCTTCACCTTGTCGAGGGCCTTCGAGGCCCGGAGCAGCGCCACGCCGCCGCCGGGGACGATGCCTTCCTCGACCGCCGCGCGCGTGGCGTGAAGCGCGTCCTCGACGCGGAGCTTCCTCTCCTTCATCTCGACCTCGGTCGCCGCGCACACTTGAATCTGAGCGACGCCGCCGGCCAGCTTGGCCAGGCGCTCCTGGAGTTTCTCCTTGTCGTAGTCGGACGTGGTGGTTTCCATCTCCTTCCTGATCTGGCCGATGCGTCCCTGGATCGCCTTCGTGTCGCCGGCGCCTTGGATGATCGTGGTGTTCTCCTTCTCGACCACGATCTTTTTCGCCCGGCCCAGCAGGCTGAGGTCCACTTTCTCGAGTTGAATGCCCAGGTCTTCGAAGATGGCCTTGCCGCCGGTCAGCACGGCGATGTCCTCCATCAGGGACTTCCGGCGGTCGCCGTAGCCCGGCGCCTTCACGGCGCAAATGTTAAGCGTGCCGCGCAGTTTGTTCACGACCAGGGTCGAAAGCGCATCGCCTTCGATGTCCTCGCTGATGATGAGGAGGGGCTTGCCGGTCTTGGCGATCGTCTCCAGCAGCGGGATCAGGTCCTTCACCGCCGAGATCTTCTTCTCGTGGAGAAGGATGTAGCAATCCTTGAGGGTCGCCTTCATCTCCTCGGGCTCGGTCACGAAGTAGGGCGAAAGATAGCCCTTGTCGAATTGCATCCCCTCGACCCACTCGACGTGGGTCTCGAGGCCCTTGCCCTCCTCGACGGTGATGACGCCGTCCTTGCCGACTTTCTGCATGGCCTCGGCGAGCATCTTGCCGGTGGCCTCGTCGCCGCCCGCGGCGATCGTTCCGACGTTGCGGACCTCGGAGATCTCGTCAAGCTTGACGGGCTTGGAGAGGCGCTTCAGCTCGGCGACGACGGCATCGACGGCGTTGTCGATGCCGCGCTTCAGGCCGATCGGGCTGGCTCCTGCGGTCACGTTCTTGAGGCCTTCCTCGTAGATCGCTTCCGCGAGCACGGTCGCGGTCGTCGTCCCGTCGCCGGCGACGTCATTGGTCTTCGAGGCGACCTCCTTCACCATCTGGGCGCCCATGTTCTCGAAGGGGTCCTTGAGCTCGATCTCCTTGGCGACGGTGACGCCGTCGACGCTGACGATCGGCGCGCCCCACTTCTTCTCGATGAGCACCGCGCGGCCCCGCGGGCCGAGGGTGACTTTCACGGCGCGGGCGAGCTGTTTCACGCCGCGGCGGATCGCCTCGCGCGCTTCCTGGTCGAATGCGATTCTCTTGGCTGCCATGGCTTCTCCTTTGTCTTCCTAGCGGTCGATGACCGCGAGGATTTCCTTTTCGGCCAGAATGAGGTACTCCTTGCCATCCAGCTTGACTTCGGAGCCGGCGTAGGCGTCGAAGAGGACGCGGTCGTCCTTCTTCACTTCGAGGGCCTTGACCTCGCCGTTCTCAAGCAACCGGCCGGAGCCCACGGCGATCACGGTGCCCTCTTTCGGCTTT
>JAHFOZ010000411.1 GCA_023261405.1 Planctomycetota bacterium | reverse complement strand
TGTGGTCGTGGCAGCGGCAGCAGGTGAAGGTGAGTCCGAGCCAGACGGTGCCCGTCGTCTCGGTCATGTCGAAGACGTACTCCACGCGGTTCTCCTCGCTGATGCGGCCGCCCTCGCCGTTGATCGGGTGGTTCCGCGAGAAGCCGGTGGCAAGCTTCTGCTCGATCGTCGCGTCCGGAAGAAGGTCGCCGGCGAGCTGCCAGACGGTGAACTTGTCGTAGGGCAGGTTCTCGTTGAAGGCGCGGATCACCCAGTCGCGCCAGGGCCACATCGTGCGCTCCCCGTCGCCCTGGTAGCCGTTCGAATCGGCGTAGCGCGCGACCTCCATCCAGTCCCAGGCCATGCGCTCGCCGTAGCGGGGCGAGGCGAGGAGGCGGTCCACGAGCTTCTCGTACGCGTCGGGCGAGCGGTCGGCCAGGAACGCGTCGGCCTCCTCGACCGTGGGCGGGAGCCCGGTGAGGTCGAGCGTGGCCCGGCGGAGCAGCGTCGCGCGGTCGGCCTCAGGCGCGGGCCGGAGCTTCTCCCGATCGAGGCGGGCGGCGATGAAGGCGTCGATGGGGTTCCCGGCGCGCGGGACGGGAGGCTTCCGGAGCGGCTGAAAGGCCCAGTGCTCCCCCCACTTCGCCCCGGCGTCGATCCAGCGCTTCAGGGTGTCTTTCTGCGCGGCGCTGAGCTTCTTGTCGGATTTTGGCGGCGGCATGAGATCGTCGGGGTCGTCCGCCAGGATGCGCCGGACGAGTTCGCTCTCCGCGCTCTTCCCCGGGACGACGGCCGCCACGCCGTCGGCGTTCTTCTTCTTCGCCCCCTCCTCCTCATCGAGGCGCAGGTCGGCCTTGCGGCGCTTGGCGTCGGGCCCGTGGCACCTGAAGCAGTTGTCCGAGAGGATGGGGAGGACGGCGCGGTCGAAGTCGACATCTTGTGCCGCCGCCGCGGGCAGGGAGGCGCCGCACAGGAGCAGGGTTGCCGCGAGGCTCGCGCCCAGGTGCCTGATCATCGCCTGATCTTAATACCCCGCCGCGCCCGGGGCATGTCGGGAAACCGGGGGATCAGGATCCGGGAGAGCCGAGCATGGTGGCTTCAAGCCTCGACCGCGTAGCCCGGCGCTATACTTCTCACGTGACTCTCGAGCAGAGGATCAGGGGCCCCTCCCCTGTCCTAAGGTTCATCCTGGGTACAATCCCCCCGTGCCCCCTCGCATGAGACACACGACCCTCCTCCTGGTCCTCTGCGGCGGCTGCGCCTCCCCGGGCGAACGAGCGCCCGTCCCCGTCCGGCCCGGACTCGAGAGGGCTATCGCTTCCATCGACCTGCGCGGCCCCTTCCAGGAATACATCCATGCCGTCACCCAGGAGTGGATCAAACCCCTCCCGCGCACCAACCCGGCGCTCCTCCAGATGTTCGCGGACCGCGACACGACGCCCTACCGGAAACTCCTCCCCTGGTCCGGCGAGTTCGCCGGAAAGTATCTCACCGGCGCGGTGCAGGTCCTCCGCCTCACGGGCGACCCGGGGCTGCGCGAGCACCTCCGCGAATTCGTCGGCCGCCTGGTCGCGCTGCAGGCCGAGGACGGCTACCTTGGACCGTTCCCGAAAGACCACCGGCTCACGGGCCGGGCGCCCAACGCGGGCGACACTTGGGATGCCTGGGGCCATTACCACGCCATGCTGGGGCTCCTCCTCTGGCACGACGAGGACGGCGACGGGAAGGCCCTCGCGTGCGCCGTGCGCATCGGCGACCTCCTCTGCGCGAAGTTCCTGGGAACGGGCCTCCGTGTGGTGCAGACCGGAAGCACGGAGATGAACCAGGCCGTCATCCACTCGCTCTGCCTCCTCCACCGGAAGACCGGCACGCTGAAATACCTTGAGCTCGCACGTCAGGTGCGCGACGAGTTCGCCGAGAAGGGCGCCGGCGACTACCTCCGCTCGGCCCTTGCCGGGAAGGAGTTCTTCCAGTGCCCCAAGCCGCGCTGGGAGAGCCTCCACCCCATCCTGGGACTCGCGGAACTTTACCGGCTGGACGGCGACGAGGACGCGCGCCGGGCCTTCGAACACCTCTGGTGGAGCATCGTCAAGCTCGACCGGCACAACAACGGCGGCTTCTCCTCGGGAGAGCAGGCCCAGGGGAATCCCTACCATCCCGGCGCCATCGAGACCTGCTGCACCATCGCGTGGATCGCGATGAGCGTCGAGATGCTCCGGCTCACGGGGGAATCCGTGGTGGCCGACGAGATCGAGCTCTCGACCCTGAACTCGGTGGCCGGCTATCAGTCGCGCACCGGCAAGTGGTGCACCTACAACACGCCGATGGACGGCGTGCGCCGGAAGAGCACGGACGACATCGGCTTCCAAAACCGCCCGGGCAGCGAGGAGATCAACTGCTGCAGCGCCAACGCCCCGCGCGGCTTCGGGATGATCGGCGACTGGGCCCTCATGACCGACGGCCGGGCCGGTCTCACCCTCAACTGGTACGGACGATCGACCATGACCTCCACGGCCGGCGGAACGCGCGTGACCCTCCGACAGGAGACCTCCTACCCGCGCGACGGTCGGATCCGGCTCGAGGTCTACCCCGAGATCATCACGCGCTTCCCCCTGCGGCTCCGCATTCCCACCTGGTCGGCCCGCACGGGCGTCTTCGTGAATGGCGAGGCGGTGACGGGCGCGACGCCCTGCACCTACCTGACCATCGACCGCGTGTGGACGCCAGGGACCCGCGTGGAAATCGACCTCGACTTCTCCCCGCACTTCTGGTCGGGCGAGAGGGAGTGCGCCGGGAAGGTCTCCATCTTCCGCGGCCCCATTCTGCTGACCCAGTCGCGGCGACCCGGGCCGGCCATCGCGTTCGGCGCCGGGTGGAAGAAGTACGGCGACCTGTGGGCCGCCAGCACGGTCGGAGCCTCGCTGGAGGCCACGTTCGAGGGGACCGGGGTTGCCTGGCGCGGGAAGAAGTTCGACGACGCGGGCCGCGCGCAGGTCTCCATCGACGGCCTGGAGATCGCGGTCGTCGATCAGTTCGGGCCGGGCCGGGACCTCCCGTTCTCGTGGGAGCACACGGGTCTGCCGCCTGGGAAACACACGATCCGAATCGCCGTCCGGGCCGACAAGGAGGCCGCGTCGAAGGGCACGTTCATCAACATCACGGGGTTCGCGGCCCCCGGCGGCGACCAGCCCGAGCTGGACGCCCGGACGCTGGACTTGCGCCCGGTGGAGGATCCCGGGGCCCTCGTGCTCGTCGAGGCCGCCGACGCGGACGGCCGCCGCATCCAGCTGCGGGATTTCGCCACGGCCGGGGAGAACGGCGCCGAGTACGTCTCCTGGCTCAAGGTTGCCCACGCGCCGTCGGCGGGGTTCAGCAGGAACAACCCGCTGCGGAGCGCGCGGCCCTAATCCGGTCGCGACTCGATCGCCGCGGTCATGCGGATGTCGTGGACGCCTCCGCGCATCGGGTCGCGCTTCGGGTAGTTGCCCTCGAAGACACCGCGCAGGCTCTTCATGGCGTCCGCCTCGTAGGCGAGGGCGACCTCGAGCCTCCCCCGGATGGCCGTCGCCCCCCGGTCCCCCATGACCAGCTCGACGTCGCCCGAGAGCACGGCCGCGCGCGGTCCCGCGGGCTTGATCGTAAGCCTCCCCCCGAACCTGGCGTAGGTACCCGGCCCCTGGTCCATGACCCCGGGAGGGAAGATCGGGTCGAACCACGCCTTCAGTTTCTCCACGGGGATTTCGCGCTCCTCGCGCGGCCAGGCCAGGACCTGGGCGTCCACGGGCTTTGACGGGACGGTCTCGACCACGGGGGTCCGAAAGCTGGCGGTCCGGCTGTCGAGCTTGAGGAAGATGCGCACACCCCGTTCGACATCGGGCAGCTTGATCGGGCGCTCCTCCTTCTTCACCTCGGGGAGCTTCATCTCCTTCGTTGCCTTATCGATCTCAGCGCGCAGGTGGCGGCCCATCCGGTCCTTGTCGAAGCCCAGGGAATTCGGGGTGGGTCCCGGCCAGGGATGGAAACCGCGGACGAGCCTGGCCTTCTCGTCCAGGACGAAGCACCCGATGTTGCCCTCGTGCCGGAGCCCCGCCTCGCGCTGGAGCCGGAGCAGCTCCGCGGGCATCTCGCCGAAGTCCGCGTTGGAGACGTACCACGAGGTCACGATGAACGGCTTCAGCGCCTCGATCACCTCGGGGTGCGAGAGGGACCCGCCTCTCACGTGGTCCGCGCTCGCTCAGCAGTGGCCCGTGTAGAGGTTGTCATATCCGTTCAGGTTGCTGATCGCGACGAGGAAGATCGGCCGTCCCTCGCGGGCGGCGCGCTCCTTGGCCTTCTCGTAGGAGGGTTCCCAGTCGTGCCGGAAGAAAGCCAGCTCCCGCTCGGCGGGCCGCGCGGCGGAGTACTTCTCGAGGATCTTCGCCGTGCCCCCGTCCTGGACCGCCAGGAAGCCCGCCAGCGCCAGCAGCGTCCTCATATCGCCCTCCACGGGAACAACGTACGCCCGTGGATCCTATTGTGGGGCATCGACTGCCGGCCGGGCCGGAACGATCAGGCCTCCCGGGCCTCGCCGACGTGCAGCGCCGAGATGCCGCGGGGCCAGATGATCGAGTAGCCGTCGCGCTCAGGGTACCAGATCAGGATCTCCTTGACCCTCAACCGATCCGGGAAGATGGTTACGTTCTCCGGATGCGTGACCTGGATACGCTTCCCGTTCTCCAGGTCTACGGCGAAGGGAATCAAAGGACGTCCATCCAGGAGCTCGAACACGCGGGACACGTCCATACTCATCTCCCATGAATTCTAACCACCCCATCCCAGGCAATCAAGCCGGTTTTCAGCGGGCCCGTTCAGCCCATC
>JAHFOZ010000410.1 GCA_023261405.1 Planctomycetota bacterium | reverse complement strand
GTTGATGTTCACCAGGTACTGGATCAGGAGCGCGGTCCCGATCAACGACGTCACGACCAGCATGATGCCCACGAGGCCCGTCGTCTTGAAGAGGTCGAACCAGCTCTTGCTATGGACCTCGTTGGTCTCGCTGTCCTGCGCGGCAAACGCCACCCCCGCGAACAAGAGCACGACCGCCACGGTGCTCAGCACCGACATCATTCTCCGGGACATAGTACCCTCCTGATTCAAACCCATCCAGAACCCGACATTATCCAGCTCAGCAGAATTCAGCTTGGCCCTCACCGGTTCACCTTTTTACCATCACCCAGATCAAGCCGTACATCATCGCGCAGATCGCCAGGAACGTCCCGATCACCACCCACAGCCGGAGCCCCGAGAGGAACTTCGCCATCGCCACAACCGTCACATCCGAACTCCGTACCACAGGCTTCGCCCGGCGATGAGCCATGAAATGCCTCCCCGCTCCGCTCGCCCAACCCGGTGTGGATCGCAAAGGCTATGCCAGCCCAAGAGGCGCAAAATCCTGCTGATTTTGGAGGTAGGAAGGGGGGGCTGGCCGTCCCCTGTGGCCTGTGGGGCGGAATGCCACACGGACGGTGTCCCAATGTGCCCCATCAAGCCCGACGCGCCAGGAGGGCCCTGACGCTCGAAATGAGCTGGACCAGCGGGAGAGGCTTCATCTTCCCCTCATCCGCCCCCCGCTCCACCGCCGTCTCGGCCACGTCCGGGTCGGCCGTGAGGATCAGGATCTGCGTCTTCGGATAGGCGATGCGAAGCCGTGGGATGAGCGCCACCCCGGAGCGCCCCCCCAGCCGCTCGTCCAGGATCACCAGGTCCGGTTCCCCCGCCGGGGCGGTCTCCGTTTCCCTGAGGTCGTCGGTGGTCCCGATGACCTCCATCCCCGCCCCCTCGAGCGCCATGCGGAAGAGCTCCGCCTGGTCCGTCTCGTCCTCGATGATCAGGATCCGCGACATCGCTCACTCCCTCTTGAACGTCAATGAGATCCGGAAGACGCCCTTCCCGTCCTCCTGCGCCGTGTCCGCCTCGACCGCTCCCCCGGCGCGCATAACGATCTCGCGCACCACCGCCAGGCCCAACCCGGCCCCCTTGGAGCTGGGCCCCCGCACGTACCGGTCGAAGAGCTTCCCCTGCTGGGCCGGATCCAGCGGCGTCCCCCCGGAGACCGCCACCCGCACCCCCGTTCCGTTCGGGACGACCCTTATCCTTACGCGCGGCGCCTCCCCCCGCGGCCCGTGCCGCACCGCATTGTCCATCAGGTTGAGGAACACGTTTTCCAGGAACGGGACCTCGGGGATCGAAAGGTCCGCCGGACACTCCACCTCCGTACGCACCTTGCGGTCGAAGTGCACGGCGCGGATGGTCTCCGCGACCCGCTGCAGCAGCGGCCCCAGCGCCACCTTCTGGCCCGCGGGGGGGAGCCCCTTCTGTCGGAGACGCATGAGCGTCTTGGCGTTTCCCGCCAGCGCGTTGAGCTGAAAGATCTGCCGGTTGGCCCTGAAGAGGAGCTCCCGTCCCCGGGGCGGGAGCGCCGTTTCGGGGAACGTCAGGAGGTGCTCCACGATGACCATGAGCGTCCCGGCGAAGTTCGTCACGTCGTGCGTCACGAGGTCGTGGTAGGTCCCCAGCTCGGCCTTCTGCTCCTCGAGCGCGCGGTTGAGCGCCTCCAGGCGCTTCTGGGCCTCGGCGTTCTCGTCCAGCCGCGCGCGGAGCGCCTCGTCGCGCTCGCGGATCCGGGTGAGCATGTCGTTGAAGCCCTCGACGAGCTGGCCCACTTCGTCCCGCCCCTGCGGCACGGCCTGGAGCGAGTAATCCTTCTCCGCCGACACGGCCCGGACCGTGCGCGCAAGGTCGCGGATCGGCCGCGTGATCATCCCCCCGAGCGGGACGGAGAGCCCCAGGGCCGCCACCGAGGCGATCAGCAGCACCAGGACCGCGATGAGCACCCCCCGGCGGAGCTGGGCGACCGTCTCCTGCATGTCCGACCTCAGGTGGACCGTTCCGATCCGCCGGCCCTCCTGGATCACCGGACGGAAGACCAGGAAGTGTGCCCCCTCGTAACCCGGGCCGTCGGGTCCCGCCGTCTCGGGCACCCGCGAGGCCGCCGCATCCGGACGCAGGAAGCGGGCGAGCGGCTTGCCCGTCTTCCCATAGATGACCGCGCACACGATCTCCCGGTCGGTCCCAAGCGGGCTGAGGATCTCCTGTGCCACTTTCGGGTCGTCGAACGCCACCGCCACCGTGCTCTGGGCTCCCACGATCTCCGACAGGATGTCGAGCTTCCGTTCCTCGGCCCGGCGCACGGTGACCGCGTCGTAGGCCAGGAAGGCCGCGCAGGCCAGGACCAGCGCCAGCCCGCTCGTCACCATCACGGTGAGCGGCAGCTTCCGCTGGATCGAGACGTCCTGCAGCCGGAGCGCCACGGGAGTCACCATCCCACAGAGACGTGATGAAGTCTAGTGGTTCGATTCCGCCTTGAGTCGCCCTCTTCGCCGGGATAGATTGGTCGTCCATGGGCGCCCTCGGACTCCTCCTCCTCAGCCTGCAGGCCGCGCAGGACCTGGAGCCGGGGCTCGTGGCCGAGTACTTTGAGCTGGAGAAGACGCCCGCCTTCGTCCGCGTGGAGCCCCAGATCGACCACGCCTTCGTCACCGGCGCCTTCCACGGCACCAAGCTCGTCTCCAACTTTCATGCGCGCTGGACCGGGGTCCTCCGCGTCGCGAAGGAGGGCCTCCACGGCTTCTACGTGGAGTCGGACGACGGCTGCCGCCTCTCGATCGACGGCGAGACGGTGATCGACAACCGCGACGGCCGCAGCATGGAACAGAAGTCCGAGCGCGTGATCCTCGCCGCGGGCGACCACGCCCTCGGCTTCGAATTCTTCCAGGCGGGCGGCCCCGCGGGCTGCAACCTCCAGTGGAAACCCCCCGGCCAGGGACGCCAGAAGGTCCCGCCGGCCGTCCTCTTCCACCAGAAAGGCGCGGAGGCCGTGGCCTGGGACCGGGCGGCGTGGGAGAAACGCCCCGAGGGACCGCCGATGGAGCCGGTGAAGGTGGAGCGCCCCGGCCAGTACGCGCTCACCGACTACGGCCCCTTTCTCTCCCGCACGGTGGAGGGGCCCAAGGATGTGCTGACGCAGAAGGGCCTCGCGATCCGGGTGGGGCCGGAGGCGGCGGTCTGCTTCGACACCGACCTCCTGCGCTGGTCGGTCGCGTGGACGGGGAAGTACCTGAGCTATCCGACGGCGCGTGACGGCATCCAGGGGTTTCCCGCCGTCGCGGGGACGATCCGGTTCGCGACGAAGCCGGGGAGCCCCGGCTGGTCGAAAGGCGGGGAATGGAAGGACCCGCGTGCGCTCCCGCACGGCCCGCTCCCGCGTGACTGGGCGAAGTGGCACGGGCTCTATCTGCACGGGCGGACCGTGGTGCTCTCCTATAGTGTGGGGGACTGCGACGTCCTCGAGAGCCCGGGGTTCGAGAATGGCACCTTCACCCGGACCTTCCGGCTGGGACCCTCCCGGGTCCCGCAGTCCGTGCTCCTGGAGGAGGGGGAGATCGAGGCAGGCCTGGTCGGGGCGCCTGAGGGGGCGGCGCTGCGCCGTCGCGAGGGACGGCTGGAGCTGGATCTCCCTGCGCGCGCGGCCCCGCTGAGCTTCAAGGTCTCGCTCCCGAAGGCCGACGTCGCGCCCGCGGCGGACCTCGCTGCGCTCGCGAAGGGCGGGCCCGCGCGCTGGATGGCGCCCGTCGTCACGAAGGGCGTCCCGGGCCGCGAGCCCGGCGCCTATGTCGTCGACACGCTGACGGTCCCCTTCGACAACCCCTGGGACTCCTACCTGCGCCTCTCGGCGCTCGACTTTTTCGCCGACGGCCGCGCCGCGGTGGGGACCCTGGACGGCGACGTGTGGATCGTTTCGGGGATAACCGCCTCGCTGGAGAAGCTCTCCTGGAAACGCTTCGCGACAGGCCTCTACCAGGCCCTCGGCCTCCGCGTGGTGGACGGCCGCGTGGTCGCCCTGGGCCGCGACCAGATCACGCGACTGCACGACCTGGACGGCGACGGCGAGGCCGACTTCTACGAGAACTTCAACAACGACTCCCTGGTCTCCGCGAGCTTCCACGAGTTCGCGATGGACCTCCAGACCGATCCCGAGGGGAACTTCTATTACGCGAAGGCGGCCAGCCTCGGATATGCGGCAGGGACGCCGCACAACGGGACGGTCCTGAAGGTGGCCAGGGACGGCTCGAGGCTCGAGGTCCTGGCGACCGGGCTTCGCGCGCCGAACGGCCTGTGCGTGGGCCCGCGCGGCGAGCTCACGTCGACCGACCAGCAGGGGAACTGGATGCCGGTCTGCCCGATCAACTGGATGAAGCCCGGGGGATTCTACGGGTTCCAGCTCGAGGCGTACCCCGAGACGAAGACGCGGCCGCGCGACCCGCCGCTCTGCTGGATCCCGATGGACGTGGACAATTCGTCGGGAGGGCAGGTCTGGGTCACGGGCGACCGATGGGGTCCGCTGGCGGGGCGGCTCCTGCACCTGTCCTACGGCCAGGCGCGACTCTTCACGGTCCTCGTGGACGAGGGCTCCTCGCCGCTGCAGGGCGGCGTGGCGCGTCTCCCCCTGCAGTTCCAGAGCGGCATCATGCGCGCGCGCTTCAGTCCCGCCGACGGCCAGCTCTACGTCGCCGGGATGCGCGGCTGGCAGACCACGGGCGTGAAGGAGGGCTGCCTGCAGCGGGTTCGCTACACCGGGAAGCCCGCGAATCTCCCCGTGGGCCTCCGCGTGCGGAAGTCCGGGGTGGACCTCGCCTTCACCGACCCGC
>JAHFOZ010000025.1 GCA_023261405.1 Planctomycetota bacterium | reverse complement strand
AAGCCCAGGTAGCGGAGGCAGGTCACCTGCTTCTCGAAGCCGGGAATGGTCTTCGTCTGCTGCCCCGTGGTGGCGTCCCAGACCTTGACCACGTTGTCCGCACCCGCCGTCGCCAGCGTGCGGCCCGTGCGGTTCCAGCCCACCCCGAGCACGTGCGACGTGTGCCCCTCGAACGACCGGATTTGTTTTCCCGTGGCGACGTCGAAGACCTTTGCGAACTTGTCCGCGGCGCCGCTCGCCAGCTGAGTCCCATCGGGGGAAAACGAGACGTCGTAGACCACGTCGCTATGCGCGCCCACGATCGTGCGGATCGCCTTCCCGTCCGCCGTACTCCACAGCGCCAGTTCGCCGTCCCTCGAGGGGAGCCCTCCCCCGCTCGCCAGGATCTTCCCGTCCGGGCTGAACGCCAGGGCCTGCACCCGGTCCACGGGAGCCTGCTCCGCGCCCCTGGGCTCGATCGCAAGCTTGAGCTTCCAGCCCGCGATGGCCGCTCCGGCGCGCACCGAGCCGTCCGACCCCACGGAGATCACCCGCCCGTCGGCCGAGAACCCAACGGCCAGGACCGGCTTCCCATGGGCTGCGAAGAACGCCGCTTCGTCCCCCTTCTCGGAGCCGAACGTGTATACGCCCCCGTCCGACGCTCCGAGCGCGACGAGCACACCGTCCGCAGCGAAGGCGGCCGCCCGGATCAGGTGCTGCGCCTTGGTGATCGCCTCCGCCGCCTGCTTCTTCTCGGCCTCGAGGCCCTTCTGCTCCTCCTGCTGGGCCTTGTGCCTCGCGGTGCTGTCCTCGATCGACTTTGCCGCCGCCGCCACCGCGTCCTTCGCTTTCTGTGCGCGACGCTTGGAGCTCTCGAGGTTGAGCATCGACTGCTCGAGTGCCACCTGGGCACCTTCCTCAGCCTTCTTGGCGTCCTGCCGCTTCTTGTCGGCCGCCTGCAGCTGGGCATCCGCACCCTTTATTGCCGTCTCGGCTGCGGTCTTGTCCGCCTCCACCGCCTTCCGAGCCGCATCCGAAGCCGCCTTCACCGGGGCATGCGCCGCGCCGGCCGCGTCGGCCTTCGCCTTCGCCTCGTCGCGCTTCTTCCCGGCTTCTGCGGCCGTCTTCTCGGCCGCCGCCCGCGCCTGCTCCGCCTTCTCGGCAGCCTGGGCCGCGGCGACATTGTCCCCCTCGGCCTTCTTGTTCGCCTCCTCGGCGGCCTTTTCGGCCTTCTCCGCCTTCTTCTTCGACGCGTCGTCCTTTGCGTCAGCCAGGGCCTTCGCGGCCGCCTCGAGCTTCGCCTTCGCATCGGCGACCGCCTTCGTGGCCGCCTCCGCCTTCGCCTTCAGCGGGGCCGCAGCCTTCGTCGCGGCGTCCAGCGCCGCCTTGGCATCGTCCGCGGGCTTCGCGACCTCGGCCAGCGCCTTGTCCGCGGGGGCCTTGCCCGCCTCCGCCTTCTGGAGGCCGAGACCGGTCTCGAATACCTGCAGCGCCCGGGCGGCGGCCTCCGCCCTGCCTTTCGCCGCCTCCGCCGCGGCGGTCGTTTCGCCCGCGGCCTTCTCCGAGCCCCTCTTTTCCGCCTCGGCCTTGGCGACCGTCTCAGGGGAACCGGCCTTCTTCTGGGCCTCCCCCGCGGCATCCGCCTTGGCCTTCGCCTCGTCGCGCTTCTTCGTCGCCTCCGCAAGCGCCTTCTCAGACGCCTGTTTCGCTTCTTCCGCCTTCTTCTTCGCTTCTTCTTCCTTCGCGTCCCCCGCAGCCTTCGCGTCGGCGTCCGCCTTCTTCTTCGCCTCGTCGAACGCCTTGACGGCTTCGGCGAGCGCCGCGTCGGCCGCCTTTTTCTCCTCGTCCGCCTTCTTGCGCGTTTCCTCTTCCTTCGCCTTGAGATCAGCCAATGCCTTCGTCGAGGCCTCGACCTTCTTCTTCGCGGCCTCCGACGCGGCCGTGGCGTCCGCAAGGGCCTTGTCCGCGGCCACCTTCTCCGGCCCTGCCTCCTTGATCGCCGCCTCGAAATCGGTGCGTCCGAGGATCTTCGCGGTCACCTCGACCCGGCCCTTGGAGGCCTCGGTGGCTTTGATCAGGCCGGCGTGGGCCGCGTCCGCCGCCTCGCGCTCGCCCTTCGCCTTGGCGAACGCCTCTTCCTTCTCCTTGACCGCCTTCTCCGCGGGGGCCACCGCATCGGCGGACTTCGTGACCTCCGCTTCTTCCTTCTTCTTCGTGTCCTCGGCCGCCTTGATCGCATTCTGCCGGTAGGTCACCTCGCCAGTCCCGAAGGCCACTCTCGCCCCCAGGTGCCGGTCCTGCCGCGCGGCCGGCCCGTCCGTCTTCAGGTCCGTTGCGGTCTTCGCGTCCTCTGAGGGCCAGAGCTTGGCGGTCGTGCCCGCGAGGGCCAGGATGCGTTTCCCGTCGGCGGACACCGAGATCCCGGAGACGGCCCCGCCCGCGGCGAGGCTGCGCCCGGCCACACCGGTTTCCAGATTCCAGTGCTGGATCTTCCCGTCCGGCGTGGTGGTGATCAGCCCGGCGCCCGCCGCGCGCAGGTCCGCGACCGGCTCTTTCCCTTTGATCTCCTTGATCGGCTTGGATTCCTTGTCGGCCTCCGGGAGGGCCCAGAGCCGTATCACGGCGTCCGTCCCGCCGGTGGCGATCTGCTTCCCGTCGGAGAGGAAAGCGGCGGCCACGCACGACGTATCGATCTTCCCGACCGCGGACCCATCGGCCTTCCAGAGCCGGACGCTCTTGTCCGCGGAGGCGCTGACGAGCAGCGTGCCGTCCGCGGAGAACCGCAGCGAGGTCACCGCGTCGGAATGCCCCTTCATCTCGGCGACGGCCTTCCCGCTCGCGAGATCGAACACCTTGATCGAAGGATCGCCGCCCGTGACCGCAAGCCGCGCGGCGTCGGCGCTGAGCGCCGCAACCTTCGGCTCGCCGCCCAGATCCAGCTGGAACTTCTTCTCGGGCACTTCCTTCTGCCAGAGCTTGATCGAACGGTAGCCTCCGGTCGCGAGGAGCATCCCGTCCGGGCTGAACGCGATCGACTGGACCGAATCGCGGTCCGCGAGGCCCTCCTTGTCCGAGGCGGGACGATCCACGAGCGTCCGGGTCGGGAGGTGGTAGAGAAAGAGCTTCCCGGCGCGGCCGCACGCCGCGTACTGGCCTTCCGGATCGAGCGCCACGGCATAGATGGGATTCCAGTTCGCGGGCGCCGGGCGGAGGAGAGGCCCCTCCGCGGCCTTGACCATGGAAGCCTTGGCCCCCTGGTCGATCCACAGCTTGATCACCCCGAGTTCGCGGGGCGTGAGCGGCTTGGCGCCGACCTTGTTGTCCTTGGGGGGCATGTGGGGCTTCTTGCGCTGGGACCCCGCCTTGATGAGGAGGCTCTCCTCGCCCTTCCCCGCCGTGACCGCCGGCCCGCTCTCCCCTCCCTTGAGGATCGTGTCCCGGGTTTCCAGCACGAGATCCGCCTCGGCCGTCTTCGTGTTGTGGCAGGCCAGGCACTTGCTCCGCAAGATCGGGAGGACGTCCTGGACGAAGTCGGCCGGGCGGTCGAGCTTGACGGTTTCGATTTCAATGGGGCCGCCCTTGGCATCCTGCCCCTGGACCCCGGAGGAGAGGGCGGCGAGAACCGCCAGCCAGGCGGCCGCTCGGGCGGGTCTCACGGTATGCATCATCAAGCCTCCAGGATCCCCGCTCCGTGATATCCTTCCGCTGACAGTACGTTACGCGACGGGCCGGGGTTGTGGGGGTTGCGGAACGGACGCGGCACCGGCCCCGTATCAAGTCAGGAGGAATGAACTCATGTCACTCCCTCTCACCTTCGACCCGGTTTCCAACGGCGAGTATCTCCCGCCCCGGAAGACCTCGAAGCACGCGGAGATGGAGGCGAGGGCGTGGACGCTCGCCGAGCAGGGAATCCGACGGACCGGCATGGACCGCCGCGAGTTCCTCCGCAGCAGCTGCGGCATGGCGGCGTGCCTCATGGCGATCAACGGCGCCACGGCTTCCGCGGCGGGCTCCTACGACCTGCCCCGGGAGGCGGCGCTGGACCCCGCAGCCGCGGACTCGATCCTCGCGGGCGACGAGTTCATCTTCGACATCCAGACCCACCACGTGATGCCCCCGAAGCCCGGCTGGGCGATGGGCGGACGCTACGAGTTCGTGAAGGAGATCTTCCTCGACAGCGACACCACCTGCGCGGTCCTCTCGGCGCTGCCGGCCGTGGAGGAGAAGCAGCCCCTCCCGCAGGCCGAGGCCGAGGTCACTCGCGAGATCATTGAGCAGCTCGCCGGGTCGCCCCGCCTCTGGGTCCACGCGCTCGTGACGCCCAACTACGGCGACGTGAAGCGCCACCTCGAGGGGATGGAGCGCGTCTCGAAGAAATACAAGATCGCCGCATGGAAGACCTACACGCTGCTCGCCGAGGGCGGCAAGGGATACTGGCACCACGACGAGGAGGTCGGGATTCCCGTCATCGAGAAGGCGCGCGAGCTGGGGATCAAGCTCCTGTGCACCCACAAGGGATTCCCTTTTGGAAAGCTGAACGACCGCTACGACACCCCGAGGGACATCGGCGTGGTGGCCAAGCGGTTCCCCGACATGAAGTTCATCGTCTACCACTCCGGGTTCATCCCGAAGATCGCGGAGGGGCCTTACGATCCGGCGAAGGCCGACGAAGGCGTGAACTGCCTGATCAAGTCCGTGGAGGACCACGGGCTCAAGCCCGGCTCGAACGTCTACGCAGAGCTCGGCAGCACCTGGTGGAACCTGATGAAGAAGCCCGACCAGGCGGCCCACGTCCTGGGCAAGCTCCTCAAGGCCTTCGGGGAGGACAACGTCCTGTGGGGGACGGACTGCCTCTGGTACGGCTCGCCGCAGGCGCAGATCGCGGCCTTCCGCGCGTTCCAGATCGGCCCCGAGCTCCGGGAGAAGCACGGCTATCCGGAGCTCACGAAGGAGCTCAAGGCGAAGATCCTGGGGCTCAGCTCGGCGAAAGTCTACGGCATCGAGCCCAAGCGCGACCTCCCGAAGATCAGGAAGGACGATGTCGAGAAATTGAAGCAGAGCTACCTGCCCCATCGCGACCCGTCGCACAAGGTCTACGGCCCGCGGACGCGCCGGGAGTTCCTCGAACTCATCCAGCGCCGGGGCGGCCAGCCCGCGTAAGGAGGATCCGATGAGAATCGCCGCGGCGATCCTGCTGCTGCTTTCGTCCGCCCGTACCCAGGTGCCCGAGATCGCGGCGGACGATTTCAAGCGGCTCCACGCGGAGATCAGGCCCCAGCCCGGGGAGAGCCCCTGGCGGGACATCGCCTGGTTCACCAGCATCCGCGAGGCGCGGCAGAAAGCCGCGGCCGAGGGGAAACCGATCGTGATCTTCACCGCGGCCGACGGCAGCCCGCTCGCGCGGACCTGAGGGGCCTGCACCTCCAATCGCGCCCGGTGGTTCACCGGCGCGCAGGTCGAGCCCGAGTACGTCATGAAGAACTTCATCCCCGTGGCGCTCGACACCTACTTTCGCGGGAGCGGCGACGAGGTCGAGTTCTGCAAACAGCTCAAGGCCGGCGGGAACCACATGGCCGCCGGGACGGCGGGTGGCCGGCCGCTCGGCGACGGCAAGCACCTGCATCTCCGTGAGCGAGAGCTCGGAAAAATCCTCGAGGAGTTCAAGGCCCTCCCCGAGGAGGAGCGCAAGCCCGACGTGAAGGTCCCCGCCGATGCGGCGCCCCCCAAGCGCCCGCTGCCGGCACCTCCGGAGGGCGGCCTCGTGATCCAGGGTTACTGCACGTACATGCGCCTGGGCGAGGGCGGCAAGGCCGTGCGCTCGAAGGAGTGGTACTACAAGAAGAATCCGGATCGCTGGGCGGCCGAGACGCAGAACGACTTCCTCTGGATGACCGCTGCGGAGGCGAAGTCGCTCGTCCCTGCCGACCCCGCCAAGGGAGCCAAACTCGAGGTATCCGCCGCCCTTCGTAAGCGCTTCTTCTCGACCCTCGGAATCGACTACATGGAAGGCAGCGTCAACTCCCTGCCCCCGCGCGAGACAGCCATGGCGCTCGTCGTGGAGGAGGCCGGCGCGGACACGATTCTGATGAAGATCGAGGGCGGCGCGAAGCTCGGCAAGGAGGACGACGAGGCCCGCCGCTCCGAACCCCGGAGCCGCGGATGCGACGTGCGCGTTCTCGGGACCGCGGTCTACGACCGCTCGAAGCAGGCGTTCACCCGCTTCGAGGTCGTGGGCCTCGGCCGCGCCTGGGGCAGCAAGATGGACTACACGAAGCGCGAGCTCCAGCCCGAGGGGCACCCCTGGCTTTACGGGATCGCCTGGGAGCTGGTGACCACGCGCCGCCCCATGGACGTCATCCCGCCCTACAACATGCTCCACTACGGCGAGGGCGGGAAGTACTTCGAGGGGCCGTGATCCAACCGAGCCACGGATAAACCACAAAGACACCAAGGGCCTTCATTGGGAATCCTCGGGGCGATGGATTCGAAGGTCCCCAGGGGCATCCGGGGCAAGGGCCCGGGGCACGACGTGGGGAAAACGGGTCGGGCGGCGCTGCTTCGGCGGCTTGGTGCCTTGGTGTCTTTGTGGTTGATTTCGGGCTCGCGTTGCACCCAGGACTCCCTCAACCCCGCGCGATCCCCAGGTTGAGATAGATCTGCCGCGTCGCGTCCGACTGGTTGAGCGTGTAGAAGTGCAGGCCACGCACCTTGTGGTCGAGGAGAGCGCGGCATTGCTCCGTGGCCCAGTGTATGCCCACGCGCTTCACGGCCTCCTCGTCGCCGCCGCAGCGCTGGATCGAGCGGAGCAGCGCCGCCGGGAAGCGCGAGCCGGCTGCGAGCTCCGCCATGCGGCGCATCCCCTTCTCTGACGCGATCGGCATCAGGCCCGCCAGAATGGGGACCTTGATCCCCGCCAGGTCGCAGCGCTCGCGAAAGTCGTAGAAGTCGTGGTTGTCGAAGAAGAGCTGGGTGACGATGTAGTCCGCGCCGGCGTCGACCTTGGCCTTGAGGTGGTCGAGCTCCAGGAGGCGGTTCGGCGTCGCGGGGTGGCCTTCCGGAAAGCCGGCCACGCCGATCCCGAAGCCGCGCTTGTCGGGGTGCCGGCCCCTGGCGTTGAACTTCACGATGTGGCGCACGAGGTCCGCCGCATAGCGGAAGGCATCCTGCTTCCGGTCCCAGTCCCCCTTCTCGCGGGGGACGTCGCCCGAGAGGGCGAGGATGTTGCTCACGCCCTTCGAGGCCCACTGCTCGATCACCGCGTCGATCTCCGGCTCGCTGTGGCAGACACAGGTGAGGTGCGGGATGGCGTCGAGCTTCGTCTCGGAGCGGATCCGGAGCACGAGCTCGTTGGTGAGGTCGCGCGTCCCTCCGCCCGCCCCGTAGGTCACGTCGACGAAGGTGGGCCTGAGGGCCTCGAGCTGCGCGATCGTCTTGAAAAGTTTCTCGCTGGCCTCGGGGGTCTTCGGGGGGAAGAACTCGAAGGAGAACGTGGTGGCGTGCGCCTTGAAGATATCCTGGATGTGCACGGCGCGGTCCTTTCCTCCGCTGAGGGGTCAGGCGGATGATAGGGACCCCGCCGTGCGCCGTCAAGCGCGGGCTTAGTGCCGCGTCAGGAATTCCGGGCTGTTCAGGATCGTCCAGTACGCGTCCTCGAAGCCGGTGCCCGGACAGGCCTGGAGGAAGGCCGCGGTGCGCTTCCTCTCCGATTCCGTCGCCGGACGCGACACGGCCGCGAGGAACATCTCGTCCACCTTCTCCTCGGGCGACCCGGGGGCGGACTTGATGCTCGCCAGCACCCCGCCGCTCGAGATCCAGTTCATGATGTCCGGGTTGTTCCGAAGGAGGAGCGCTTGGCGCGCGTTGCCCGGAAGCGCGGTCGTCTCGCACCAGACCGCGCCGGCCGGGTAGAGCGTCGACACCATCTGGAGGACCTGTGCGGTGTCACGCTTCGGCGCGCCCATGGTCGCCACGCGGATCGAGTTGAGCAGCTGCTCGCCGTTCAGGGGCTTCACGCCGCCGCGCGCGAGGTCCGCCCGGGTCACCTGCTTCTCCGTGCGGCTCGACCGCTGGTAGGCGTCGGACGCGCAGATCGATCGGACGAGCGACTTGATCGAGTACTTGCTCTCCATGAGATGCCGGGTCAGCGCCTCCAGCAGGGGCTTGGACAGGGGCGGACTTCCTTCGGCCTTGAAATCGTCCACCGGATCCACGATGCCGCGGGCGAACAGCCAGCCCCACACCCGATTGGCCAGCGCCCGGGGAAGCTGCGTGTTCGACTTGTGCGTCATCAGGGTCGAGAGGGCCTTCATCCGGTCCCCCGGACCCGGAGGAGCCCCCCCGCCATACGGGAAGACAGGCTTCGCGCGACCCGGCTTCCCGGCCCGGACGATCGGGCTGTCGATCTTCAACTCGGGGATGTCGATCTCGCCCTCCCCGGCCTGCTTCACCTCCACGTGGTCTGTGGCGTCCTTCTCCGAAGACCCGCCCTGCGGCCGGACCCGCTCACGGACGATGAACGCGGCGAGCCCGTAGTAATCCTCCACGTCCCACTTGTCAAAGGGATGGCTGTGGCAGCGCGCGCAGATGAGCCGGAGTCCCAGGAACTGACGCCCCGCCGAATCGGCGAACTGGACGGCATGGCCCTCCTCTTTGTACATCGAGAGCTTCCACGCGAGCGCCGGGTCCCCCGTGTCGGTCCCCTGCGCCTCGAGGATCTGCTGCACGATCTCCGTCCAGGGCGCGTCCTTGCGGAGTTTGCCGCCGAACCAGCGCACGAAGTCGCCCACGATCCGGGTGCTCGCGGACTTGGAGACTTTGGGCATCGTATCCATGGTGACGTCGTGGTAGTTCCCGAAGAACACCTCGGCGAAGCGGCGGCTCCAGAAGTCCGGCCAGTCCTCGCCGGCGAGGATCTCATCCACCTTCGCCAGACGCTTGGAAGGGTTCGCTTCGGCCAGGAAGGCCCGGGTCTGCTCCGCGGACGGCGGGTATCCGGCGAGGTCCAGCATGACCCGCCGCAGGAACTCCCCGTCGTCGGTGAGCGGCGCCTGCGCGCGGAGGTCGTAACCTGTGATCCCTTTGACGGCGGAGTCGATGGAGGCGCTGAGCGGGGGCTTTCTCAATTCCTGCCCAGGGCCTGCCGCGGCCAGGATGAGGACGGACGCCAAGATGGGCAGCTGCTTCATGGATTTCCCTCCGACAAGATCGAACTGGATTCCTGCGCTTACTTCGGGAAGTAGCGGTCCGCCTCCGCATCCCAGCAGACGCGGTCCTTCGAGACGATCCACCAGTCGTGGAGCACCTCTCGAAGATCCATGCCCTGCTCCCGCAGGCCCGGCTTCTCGAAGGGCTCCACCCTCGAAAGGATCGCCTGCAGCCTCGCCCGCGCCCGCGGGTCCCTCAGCCGCGCGAGGAACTGAACGTCATGGTCGAGACCGGCGCCCCGGACGAGGCCGTCCACCCGCTCCCCGCCACCGAGGGCGGCGCGCGCCCGCACCCGGGCCGTCACGCCCAGATCCGGTTCGATCCTTTCGAAGACGATGCGGGCCGGTGCCCCTGCCGCCGCGAGCGCCGAGGCGGACTCGCGGTCCCCCGAGTCGATTTTCGCCACGAGGGCCCGCACGTCGGCCTCGTCCCTTCCGGTCAGGGGCCGGAACGTAAAGAGGTAGGCGAGGAAGGCGCGGCGCTCCCCTTCGTCCAGGAGCCGGTCACAGAGGAGGTAGTCCCCCACCTGCGGCGCCATCCGCTGCTCCCTCAGCCGCGCGGTCGACCAGCCCTCCTCGGTCTTCTCGATCACCAGCTTCCCCACGACCTCCTCCGATCCGCGGTAGAGCGTGACCGCCAAGCCGGGCACCACGTTGTGGGCCCGCCCCACCGAGACCGCGACCGTGCCTGCGGAAAGATCGACCGCGATCACCTGTCCCCAGAGGGGATCGTCCCCCAGGATGACGAGTTCGCCTCCGGAGGTCGGCAGGTCCTCCGCCGGCGCGGGCGCCCGGAGAGAAGGCGGGGGCTGCACCACCTGGAGCAGGATCGCGGCGAAGACCGACGCCGCCGCTAGCGGAAGGAGCCACCTCCATGCCGGACGCCTCGAGGCGAGTTCCACCTTCGGGGCCTCCCCCGCCTCGGCCCGCAGCCCCTCGGACAGGAGTTCGCCGTCCCGCTCGAATGCCTCCATTTCGTCCCGGCACGAGAGGCACCCGGCGACGTGCGCCCGGATCTCAGGCGCCTCATCCGGGAGCCGTTCCACGACTTCCGCGCACTTCATGGGTTCCCTCCCCGACGCTCCATCCGCTCCCGCAGCATCCGCCGCGCGCGATGGAGCCTGACTTTCGCGTTCGCCTCGCTGATGCCGATCGCCGCCGCAAGATCCGCGATCGGGAGGTCCTGCAGGTAGAAGAGCACCAGCGGCTCGCGGTACTCCTCCGGCAGCGCCATCGCCTCGTCCACCACTCTCGCCGCCGCGGGGTCCGCCCCCGCTCCCCCGGACGATCGACGGATGACCTGCGGCTGGGCGCGGAGTTCCCGGCCCCGGGCGCGCCGGACATCCACGCACACGCGGTACAGGATGCCCGCGAACCAGCCCCTGAACTTCCCGGGTTCCCGGAGCGAGGCCAGCTCCCGCCAGGCCCGGTAGAAAGCCTCCTGCACGCACTCCTCGGCTTCGCCGCGGTTCCGCAGGATCCCGATCGCCGCAGCCAGTGCATCGCGGCCGTACTGTTCCACGAGGCGCGCGAACGCCTGTGCATCCCCCCGCGCCGCACGAGAGACGGCCTCCTCGTCCACGCTTCGGGCGGCCTGCAGCGGAACCTCCACGAGTTCCATCGAAATGTAGTCGGTGGGATCCATCGGAAGGTTACGAGATTCCATCCATCCTGGGGGTACGGGCGGATGCGGCGATCCGGAGCCGGCGTGGCTCAGCGCTTCGACCCGCCGGTTCGTGCCCCGGTGGCCGCACTCGGCACCCTCGGCCCCGAACCCCCGCGCCTCAGCTCTCAGGCCCTGGCCGCGGGATTCGCCTTCTGGGCCGGAGGGGAGATCCGGAGTTCCGTCTCGCCTTCGGGAAGTTCCGGCAGGGGGGCGGCCTCGGCAAGGAGATCGGGTTCCGACTCGCGGCCCTTCGCCGCTTCTGCGGGATCCCCGTCGATGGACCGGACCAGCAGATGCGCGTCGCCGATCAGGATCTCGTCGCCGTCCGCCAGCACGTGGAAGTCGATCCGTTTGCCGTTGACCTTCGTGCCGTTGCCCGACTCGAGGTCGCTGATCTGGTAGGTTGCCCCGATGCGCTCGATCTTGGCGTGTTCGCGGGAGGTCTTCTTGTCCGGGATCCTGAGGAGGCTCTCCTTCGCCCTCCCGATGCTGATCAACTCCTGCTCGAAGTGCAGCGGCCGGGACTTCTTGCCCTGGGTCAGGATGAACGTGATCATCACCACCTCCGAAGGCTGCGGCTCGATCCCTCGATCATGCTAGTGACCCGGGCACGCGAAGTCGATATTTTTCAAGCCCATTATGGGAAGGAGGGCAGCCAGGGCGAGGACGCGGAGAAGAATGCGTCCGTGAGCGCGGCGGCCCACATCGCCGCCACCTTCGTCCGGCCGGAGAGACTGAGGTGGACGCCGTCGGTGCGGTCCTCGGGCGCGGGAAACATCCTACTTCGGCGGGATGAGTTCGAGGCAGACCACGCGGTCCTTTCCCCGGACGTAGAGGAGCCCGTGGGAGAGCACCGGCGCGGCCCACGCCGGGTACTTGAGGGCCGGCTCGCGGGCGGGCGTCCCCAGGACGAGCTTGCCGACCTCCTCGTACTTCTCAGGATTCACCTTGATCAGCCGGAGCGCGCCGTCCTCTCCCTGGCAGACGAAGTGGCCGTCCGCGAGCAGCAGCGAGCAGCGCGTGAGGCGCGGCTCGCTCCACTTCACCTTTCCCGTCTCCAGCTCGATGCATCGGAGCTCCGCGTTGGCCGTGTGCCGGCCGCTCGAACCGTAGAGGCAGCCCTCCACGTGGATCGGGGTCATCCAGTGGGTCGCCATCGACACGTCCCGCTTCTTCCCGTCGCTCCAGACCACGTCGAAGCCGCCGGGACGCACCTTGAGCAGCGAGCCCCCGATGCTGTAGCACTCCGAGATGAAGACCTTGTCGCCGACCACCACGGGGTTGCTCGCGTTCACGCTCTCGATGACGCGCGCGCGCCACGGGTAGCGGAAGTCCACCTTCCCCGTGGCCGGCTCGAACCCCACCAGGCCGCCCCGCGCGAAGGCGAATCCCCAGCGCCGGCCGCCGATCGTGGCCGTGACGAGACTGGAGTAGCTCGCGAGCCCGTCGCCGACCTTGTATTTCAACTCGCCGCTGCGCTTGTCGAACGCCACGATCCCGCTGTCCAGCCCGACGACCTCGCCTGTCTGTATCCCCGGGCTCTTCGGCGGGCTCCCGCCGACTTGCGCGATGAGGAGGTCCCCCTCGATCACGGGCGCGTTGCCCGCTCCGAAGAAATTCTGCACCACGTTGAAGTCCTTCGTGGTGTCTTTCTTCCAGACCACGCCGCCGTCCACGGCGCGCACGCAGTGCAGCATCCCCTCCGGGCCGAAGAGGTAGACCCGCTCGCCGTCCACCACCGGCGAGCATCGCGGCCCGCCGTCGTACCCGTACAGGTCCTCGTAGTCCGTCTCGTACTCGAAGCTCCAGAGCTCCTCGCCCGTCTCGCTCTTGAGCGCGAAGAGGCGGATCTTCTTCCCCGCACGCTCGGCGTGGAAATAGCGGCCCCGGCTCACGGTGCCGATGGCATACCCCTGGCCCACCTCGCGCTGCCATAGGACCTTCGGCGCGCGCTCGGCCCAGTTCGCGAGGATGCCCTTCTCCGCCGACACGCTCTGCCGGTCCGCCCCCAGGAAATCCGGCCAGTCCGAGCCGGTCTTGCGCGTGCGAAGGTCGGGCGGATCCGCGGCCTGTGCCCCGCAAAGGAGCGCGAGCCACGCGCCGAGGGTCAGGGTCGAGGCGGTAAGCATCCCGTTTGCTAACTGTACGACATGAGGTTCCGGGGCGGGACAATATTCCCGCGGCCCGGAACGTTGAATGGGCAGTCGACATCGGAGGAACGCATGATCCGCATCGTGACGGCCATCCTTCTCCTGGCCGGTCTCGCGCCCCCCCAGGAACCGCCCCGCGGAGGATCTCCTCCCGGCCCCGGTCTCGTCAGCCCGATCCCGGGCGACAAGATCGCATGGTACGGGACGCTGGAGCAGGCGCGCGAGGACGCCGGGCGCACCGGGAAGCCCATCCTGCTCCTCGCGGCCGCCCCCCACTGCCACAACATCTCCGGCGTCTGGTGACCCGGCAAGCAGGCGATGGACAGGGGTGTCCTGTCCGATGCCGCGGTCGTGAAGGCCTCCCGTGATTTCGTCTGCGCGCGGCTGGCCACCTACGAGAGCGCCGAGGAGGCGAAGTTCCTCTCAAGCATCGCCCGCACCGCCTCCGGATCGCTCGAGAACACCGTCTTCACCGTCCTCGCGCCCGACGGGAAGACCCCGCTGGTCCCGGCCGGGCGCGGCCCGCACCATGCCTTCGGAGGAACCCGCGACGACAGCGCGAAAGAGACAGCCGCAGGTCTCGGGCGCATCGCCGCGCAGCACCCGGGGAAACCGGGCGTGATGCGGCAAGTCCCCTACCTTGAAGACCTCCGCCTCGGGTTGAATGTCGCGTCCTGCGACCTTCTCCCCCTGGTGGTCGTCGCGGCGAAGGATGCCGAGTCCCGGAAAAAGGTCGAGGACGCCCTGGCGCCCCTGGCCTGGAATACCGCCTTCATCGGCCGGCTCGAGTACGCGGCCGCAGCCGACCTTGCGGACTTGAAGAAAATCGACGGCGCCGTCCAGCGCGAAGGCATCGTCGTGGTGGAGCCTGATGCCTACGGGCTCAAGGGCAAGGCGCTCGCCCAGTCCGCCACGGCCTCGGAGGCGGACCTTCGGAAGGCGCTGGAGGCGGGGCTGAAGGGCTTCGTCCCGAAGAGCAAGGATTCGCGGAGGCACATCGAGGAAGGGCACCGCGCGGGCGTCTACTGGAAAACGGAAATCCCGGTGACCGACCCGAAGGCCCCGAAATAGGCGTCCCTATTTCGCGCGCGCGAGCTGCTCGTAGTGCAGCCGGCCCACGTGCCACATGTACGCGGGGCCGAAGCCCGCGCCGCACGCCCACCGGCTCGCCGTGGCGCGCTTCAGGTGGCTCTCCGCCGGCTCCGGCTTCCCCTCGACGGCGAAGTTCAACCCGATGTAGAGGTGCGCGTAGAAGTACCGCTTCTCCCGCTCGTCGTCGTCGATCGAGGCCGACTTGATCTGGGCCAGGATCTCCTCCGGGGTGATCTTCTCCGCGAAGAGCTGGTAGACGGACGGGAACGGCTCGCGGTCGTCCTTCTTGTATTTCAGCAGCCCCTCGCGCGCCTTCCCCCGGCCCTGCGCCTTGTGCTGCGAGAGATACCGCCAGATCCCGTTCTCGCGGTCCACGTCGTCGTGCGAGTGGTAGGCCTCGAACTGCTTCGCCGCGTCTTCGTGGCGCCCGGCGTAGAAGTACGCGATCCCGCGGCGCCAGTGGGAGGCGGCGAGTTCGCCGTCGAGCTCGACCATCTCGTCGTAGTCCGCGACGGCGCCCTTGAAATCACCGAGGAAGAGCCGCGCGTCGCCTCGGCGGGAATACGCGTCGGTCTTCTTCGGATCCGCCTCGATCTGCTTCGTCGCGCGCGCGGCCGCCTCCTCCTGGGCCTGCTTGATCTTCGCGCGTTCGCCGTCGGCGAGCGGATGCCCGGCCGCCTGGAACGCGAGGAGCGTCAGCCAGAGTCTCATGGGCTCCTCACTTCGCGGGGATCAGGTCCAGGCACACCAGGCGGTCCCTCCCGCGCACGTAGAGCAGCCCGTGGGACAGGATGGGTGCGGCGCGGACCGGCGCCCGCAGAAGCGGGGCCCCGTCGGCCCCTTTGAGGACAGCCTTCGCCATCTCCTCGTAGCGCGCCGGGTTGACCTTGACCAGCCGCAGGTCTCCGTCCTCGCTGACGGAAACGAAGTGCCCGTCCACGAAGAGCTGCCCGCACTGCGTCAGGCCGCCCTCGCTCCACTTCACCTTGCCCGTGGCCATCTCGATGCACCGCAACTCCGCCTGCGGGCCCTGCATGCCGCTCGACCCGTAGAGATGGCCCTCCACGTGGATCGGCGTGTTCCACCAGGCCAGGAAGGATTGATCGCGCTTCTTGCCGTCCTCCCAGACGACGTCGAAGCCGCCGGGACGCACCTTGAGCACCGAACTCCCCACGCTGTAGGCCTCGGAAATGAAGACATGGTCTCCCACGACCACGGGCGTGCAGGCGTTCACGCTCAGGTTCGCGCGAGCGCGCCACGGGTAGTGAAAGTCCACCTTCCCCGTCGCCGGCTCGAAACCCACGAGGCCGCCGCGGGCGAAGACGAAGCCCCAGCGCCGCCCGCCGATCGTGGCCGTCACGGGACTTCCATAGGCGGCGAGCTCGTCGCTGATCCGATACTTTTCTTCCCCTGTGCGCTTGTCGAACGCCACGATGCCGCTGTCGAGCCCCTTGAGCTCGCCCGACGCGATGGGCGGGCTCCTGGGCGCGCTCCCCCCGACCACGGCGATCAGAAGGTCCCCCTCGACGACGGGCGTGCTCCCCACCCCGAAGAAGTTGGGCATCACCTTGAAGTCGGCCGCCGTATCCCGCTTCCAGAGGACCGACCCGTCCGCCACGCGATGGCACTGGAGTAGCCCGTCGGCGCCGAAGGTGTAGACGCGTTCGCCGTCGACCACCGGGCAGCAGCGCGGACCGCTGTTCGAGTCGTACATGTCGGCGTAGTGAGTCTCGTACTCCGAGCGCCAGAGCTCCTCTCCCGTCTCGCTCTTCAGGCAGCTGAGGCGGACCTTGCCGCCGAAGCGGTCGAGGTGGAAGAGGCGGCCGCGCGCGACCGAGGCCGAGCCGAAGCTCTCGCCGAGTTCGCGGGACCAGGCGACGCGCGGCCCGGCGGCGGGCCAGGCGGCCACTCCGCGCTCGGAGGATTTTCCATCGCGCTCCGGCCCGAGGAAGGAAGGCCAGTCGGCGCCGGCCTTCCGCGTGCCCAGATCGGGGGCCTCCGCCGCCTGGACGCAGAGCGCCGCCAGGAACACGGACGCGGGGATCAACGGTTCTCGATCCGGTAGAGGTGCGTGTTCGTCCGGTAGAAGATGGACGATCCGGCGATCGCCGGCGTGGCGCAGACCTCGGTCGCCTCCAGCTTGGCGCGGCCCACGATCTTGAACTCCTTCCCCGGCTGGAGCATCACGGCCGATCCGTCCTCGGCGAAGATGTAGAGGACGCCGTCGGCATAGAGCGGCGAGGCCGTGTGACCTGTTGCGCCGACCCGCTCCGCCCAGACCTTTTCGCCCGTCTTGGCATCGATGCAGGTCACGAGGCCGCCGCTCTCCGGGTACCCGTAGATCAGGTCGTCCACCAGGATCCCCGAGGGCTTGTGCCCGAATCCCTTGGCCGTCCAGGCAACGTGGGACTTCGTGACGTCGCCCTTCCCGTCGGGCTTGACCGCCACGAGATCCTTCCCGGTGCCGGTGCCGATGTAGACCATCCCGTGGCCCACGAGGGGCCGGGCGGCGACCGAATGGCTCCCGTACGTAACCCGCCAGACTTCCTTTCCGGTGCTGACGTCGAGGGCCAGGGCCGCCTTGGCCGCGGGGCTGATGAGAAGGTGTTTCCCGCCCACCTCGATGACGACGGGCGTGCTGAACGCCTTCTTCATGTCGCCATCCTGCGTCCCGAAATCGTGGGTGCGGTCGCTCTTCCAGACGGTGCGCCCGGTCTTCTTGTCGAGCGCGACGACGTATTGCTGGTCGTAGCCGTCGAAGTGGAGGATGAGCAGGTTCTGCCAGAGGATGGGCGACGAGCCCGGGCCGCGCCAGTGGTTGCAGGTCAGGTCGGTGCGGGTCCAGACCGGCTTGCCGGTCTCGGTGTTCAGGCAAGCCGTGCCGTAGCTGCCGAAGCTGATGTAGACGCGCCCTTCCTCAATGACGGGCGAGGGAGAGGCGAAGCTGTTGAACTTCTTCGTCTCCTCGGGCTTGGCGATATCGAAGAGCTTGGCGTCCATGAGGACCTTGCCGGTCTCGCGATCGACGCAGATGACGAAGAGTTCCTTCCCTTCCGGCGTGGCGGTGGTGAGCCAGACCTTCTTCCCCCACACGACGGGCGATGACCATCCGCGGCCGTGGAGCGGCGCCTTCCAGACCACGTTCTTGGTCTCGCTCCACTCGCGCGGGAGGTTCTTCGCATCCGAGTGGCCCGAACCGGAGGGCCCGCGGAATTCCGTCCAGTTGTCCGCCGCAGGGGGGGCGGCGCCCAGGAGCACGACCAGAAGTATCCAGCATTTCATCTCGGAACCTCGTTCCTTCTCTGTCTCTTTCTACGCCGGGCGGCCCGCATGGGTTCGCGCCCGGGCGTGTATCATTAGCAGGACGCCCTGTCCGTGGGAAGCAGTTGATGCCGTCGGAGAATGGGACTTGGATTTGAATCGGCGCTCGTTCCTCGCCGCCGGCGCCCTGGGGGGCCTCGGGGCCTTCTGGAGCCGCCTGCGGTCCGCGGAGGCCGCGACCCCGCGCCGCGGAGGCAAGGCGAAGGCCGTCATCCTCATCTTCAACTGCGGCGGCCCGAGCCACGTCGATCTCTGGGACCCGAAGCCGGAGGCCTCGGACGACACGCGCGGGACCTTCCGGCCGCTGGCGACCAACGTCGACGGGATGAGGTTCACGGAGATCCTCCCGAGGATGGCGAAGCGGGCGGACCGGCTGGCCGTCCTGCGCAGCGTCCACCACACGCACACGAGCCACAACTCCGCGATGTACTGGTCGATCGTCGGCCAGCCCTACCGGGTGGACAGCACGCTGATCAACCCGAGCCGCGCCGACCTGCCCAGCGTAGGGACGCTCGTGGGCTGGCTCGCGCAGCGCGACGGCTACGCCGGCCCCCTTCCGCCCTACGTGATCACGCCCGCCCCGCACTGCGACAGCACGCAGTACATCACCCCCGGCCAGCTCGGAGGCTGCCTCGGGCCGCAGAATGACCCCTTCGTGCTCAACAGCGACCCGAACGCCGCGGGCTTCAAGGTCCCCGACATCGGCCTCGTGGATGGCCTGACGGCCCCGCGCCTCGAGGAACGCCGCTCGCTCCTCCGCGAGTTCGACGGCCGGGCCGCGCCCATCGACACCCCCGCCACGCGCGCGCTCGATGTCTACCACGACAAGGCCTTCTCGCTCGTGACGTCCACGAAGGTGAAGGAAGCCTTCGAACTCTCGCGCGAGCCCGACTCCGTGCGCGAGAGGTATGGCCGGCACACGTGGGGGCAGTCGCACCTGCTCGCGCGGCGCCTCGTGGAGGCGGGCGTCCCCTTCGTGACCACGGTGAACGGCCAGAGCATCATCTGGGACACCCACAAGGACAACTTCGCCCTGATGCAGAACAAGCTCGTGCCGCCCATGGAGCAGGCCTACGCGGCGCTCCTGGACGACCTGGCCGAGCGCGGGCTGCTCGAGAGCACGATCGTCTGGTGGATGGGCGACTTCGGCCGCACGCCGATCATCAACAAGGATGCCGGCCGCGACCACTGGCCCCAGTGCTTCTCGTCGGTCCTCTCGGGCGGCGGCATCCGCGGCGGTCAGGTGATCGGCGAATCGGACGCCACCGGCTCGTATCCCCGCGAGCGCCCCGTCACCCCCGCCGACATCCACGCGACGATCCTGGCCGCCATGGGCTACGACGCCCACGCCCTCCGCTACCCCGCGGCCGACGGCCGTCCGATGCTCCTCTCGGAAGGCACGCCGATCAAGGGGCTGCTCTAGCCTCGATCGCCCACACGGACAAACCACAAAGACACAAAGACACCAAGACACCAAGAGACCTGCGAGGAGTTCCCAGTGATCAGAGCGACGGTTCGCACATCACCCCTTTGTGCCTTGGTGTCTTGGTGGTTCACCGTTCCGGCCGGCTCACTTCCCCACCTCGGGGGCCGACTGCTCGGGGGTCGTCACGCCGCCGGGCAGCTCGAGGATGCGGATGTTCCGGAAGTGGATCTCCGCGCCCTCCGACTCCAGGTTCAGATAGCCCTTCTTGATCCCGGCCTTTGAGATGCCGTTCACGAACTTGCCGTTGATCGAGAGCTTGACCGTGCCGTCCACGGCGACCACGTCGTAGGTGTTCCACTCCCCCTTGCCCTTGCAGCGCAGCTCGACCGACTTGCTCCGGTCGCCGCGGGGATTGTCGGGCGTCGTCTTCCAGCCCACTCCGAAGAGCTCGCCGCTCACGTAGGCGATGTCGTTGGGCTTGCCGTCCTTGGTCTTGTTGATGTTGGGCCACTCCAGCTCCAGCATCTGCACCTCCAGCCCGCGGGGCAGCCGCCGGCCCTCGGGCACCGTCCCGTCGCTCCAGAGGAAGCACCCCGAGTTCCCCCCCTCCTTCATGTGCATCCACTCGATGTGCAGCAGGAAGTTCTCGTATTGCCGGTCCGTCCGCATCACCCCGGTCGGCTTCCCGGTGCAGACGATCATCCCGTCCTTGACCGACCAGGTATCGGGGTCGCAGTTCACGTTCACCCAGCCCGTGAGGTCCTTCCCGTTGAAGAGGTCCCGGTACTGCGGCAGGTCCTGCCGGGTCTCCGGCGGACCCCCCGAAACCAGCAACGCCGCACCCCACGCCAGCGCCAGCATCATGCCTTTCATGGCCATCCTCCTGATTTCCCGGTCCAGGTTCGGGCCCGCCCTCTGCCCGTTACTTCGTGTGCAAAATCACGAACCGCCGTGACGGCGTGTACAAAGCATCATCCCCTCAGCGCGGCCCGGCCTCCCCCGTCGGCACCGCCTTGAACTCCGTGGAGACCTCCCGCCCCTCCCGGACGATGAGCACCCGGTAGCCCTTGGCGGTCGTCTTGTCGTGATTGTTGCGGGTGGAGCTCGCGCACGCGGTGGTCGTGAAGAGCACGCCGCCCTCGCGCCGCTCGGTGTTGCCGTGCCAGTGGCCCGAGAGCACCGCCAGGAGCCGCCTCCCCTTGAAGAGCCCGAGGACCTCGTCCGCATTGGGGGTCCGGCCGGACACGCCGGTCCCGTACGCGTAGTGCGAGAAGAGGATCACCGGCCGGTCCGGCGGGATCGCCGCCGCGATGGCCCGGAGGCGCTCGACCACCGCCGGAGGCACGCGGTTCTCCTTGTAGTTCGAGCCGCAGCCCGGGTCGATCGCCACGAAATGTATCCCGTGGCTCTCGAACGCGTAGGTCGTCTCCTTCTGCTCGAAAACCCGCTTGAATAGCTCCTCCTCCCGGTCCCCCTTATGGAGCGCGTCGTGGTTTCCGGCCACCACGTGATAGGGCACGACGAAACGGTCGAGCACCTTCCGCGCCAGCAGGAGTTCCCCTTCCTTGCCGTCCGTGGCCACGTCGCCGCACACGAGGACCAGGTCGGCTTTCTCCCCGTTCATGGCGTCGACGACCCGGGAGGGATACGCCATGCTCTCCTCGTCGAGCACGTGAATGTCGTTGACCTCCAGGATTCGCACCAGCGCAGGCGGCCCGCCGCACGCCGCGAGAAAGGGCAGGAGGAGCAGGATCGCGCGCTTCATCGGCCCTCGAGCCTGTAGAGATGCGTGTCGGTCCGCACGTAGAGCGCCTTCCCGACCGCGGCGGGGCTGGCAGTCACGGTCCCCTCGATGTGGCACTCGGCCAGCTTCTCGAACACCCCGGAGGCCTTCACGACCGTGGTCTTCCCTTCCTTCCCGAACAGGTACAGGCGCCCGGACGCCACGATCGGCGAGGCCAGATGCCCCTCCCCCATCCGCTCCTGCCACTTCAGCGCGCCGGAGCGGGCCTCGACGCACGTGGCGATCCCGTCGTCCGAGACCCAGAAGAGATGATCGCCCGCCAGCACCGGC
>JAHFOZ010000409.1 GCA_023261405.1 Planctomycetota bacterium | reverse complement strand
CCACGCGGCGGGCGCGCGTCCTCGCCCAGGAGCAGCTGGAGGGCGAGCTGACCCGCCGCGACCAGGGGCTCTCCACGACCTTCCGGGTGCTCGACGTGCAGGAGGATCTGGTGGCGGCGCGCACGAACGAGCTCAAGGCGCTGATCGACTACAACTTCTCGCTCCACCGCCTGGACCAGGCGCGCGGGACGCTGCTGGAGAGGAACGGGGTGGCGCTCCGCGAGAACCTCCAGCCGAGGATCTCCGCGCTTCCGCGGTGATTCCTCCGCTCGGGGCAGGCCCGGCTATTTTATCCGGATGGCCTGTTCCAGCTCGTCGCAGTCGGCGGGGAGGGCGGTCTTGAGCCGCTCCGCGTAGGGGGCCACGCCGGCGTGTTCGGTATGCACCTTGAGCGCCTCCGCCAGGACCGGCTTCAGGCTGCCGACCCGGCGGATGTCCTTGATGAGCCAGAGGCAGAACTCCCGTCCCGCGATGCTGGGGCCTTCCGAGACGTAGCGGACGAGGTTGTCGTAGGTGAAGGGCTCGTTCCGGTACGTCTTGATCTCCTCGCCCTCGGCGTGGTAGGACTTTCCGCCCGCGAACTTGCCGTCCTTCCAGATGAAGAACGGGGACGTCCCCTGGACGTTCCGCATGGTGAAGAAGACCTGGTTGTTCGCGGCGGAGAAGTAGATCTTCGAGTCGCTGTTCTCGATGCGCTTGAGGTATTTCATCAGCTCGGCCGTGAGGGTCTTTCCCTCGGCCAGCCACGCCGGCTGGCTCACGGACGCCTTCTCGTACTTCTTGAGGATCTCCAGCGCCTCGCCCGAGAGGGCGTCCATCTCCAGCAGCTTCGTCGAGAGATCCTTGAGGTGGTCATCGTTCCATGCGGCGGCCTTGAAGGACCACTGCAGGCCGGTGTACTTGCCCTTGGTGGCTTCGAGGACGGCGGTCTTCTGGTATTCCTCCACGAAGATTGCGTTGATGAGGTAGGGCCCGAGCGCATCCGCGTTCAGCTCCGACGAGAACTTCTTGGATTCGACCTTGGCCCGGGCGATGCCGGAGTTCAGGTACTGGGCGTCCAGGCGTCCGCCGACATACATCTCCTCCATCCGGTGGAGGTTGAACAGGAGCGTGACGTCGTCGATCATCTGCGCGGTCCCCTCGAGCTTGAGGGTCGGCGCCTTGCCCCGACCGGCGGGGGGCTTCACGGTCAGGGTGATGGTCTGATCCTCCGCGGGCTTGGCGGGGGAAGGGGCCTTCGCCGGCGGCGGGGTCGCGGGCTTCTTTTTCTCCTCCTGCAGCCCGGCGGCGGGGCACGGGACGGCGCCCAGGAGCAGGGCGGCGCAGAGGGCCCAGGTCGTCTTCATTGTCATGATCCCCCGGACGTCTAGAACGCGCGGCTGTCGAAAATGTAGGACAGCATGTGCGACCGGCCGTCATTCCAGAAGATCGTCACGTCATCCAGGATGGGCGTGGTCACGAGGATCGTGTTCGCATTGGCCTTCAGGAACTCGAACTGGACCTGGTACTTGATGTCCTTGGGGTCCTTGATCACCGCGGGCCCGCCGTTGGGATCGTTGAAGTGCCTCACCCGGGCGTAGATGTCGTTGGTCTTGCCGGGGAGCGGGGGGTCCGTGGGATGCACGAGGCCGTCGGCCAGGATGCCCGTCACGCGGATGCGGGGCTGGAGGTCCCTGAAGCCTGCCAGGCCGCTGCTCTCGTTGTAGTCGTAGATCGCCGGCAGGGCGTCATCAGAAGCGCTCGCCCCCGGGGCAATCCCTTCCCCGTACCAGCTCCAGGACACGCCCAGGATGCGGACCTCGCCGGGAGGGGCCGCGATGCTGCCGGGCGTGCCGCCCGCGGAGCCGGGCGCCGACACCGCGGAGGGCGGCGGGAGCTGCCGGGGCAGCTGGGCGGTCTGGAGGAGCGCGATGGCCTGGGAGGTGAACTTGCCGTCATACTTGGCGTCCGGCTTGTAGTAGCGGCCCACGGCCCAGGTGAGCTGGGGGGAGACCGCGTCGGCCTCCTGCTTCCAGACGTAGAGCTCGTCCACCGTGAAATCCGCCGTGTGATTGCCGCGGAAGGAGCCGATCACCCCCGATGTCATCTTGGCCGCGTTGCAGATCTGGGACGGGGCGCCCAGGCGCATGTGGTTGAACTCGCCGCCCGCATGGTACTCGAATCCCCACATGCGGTCGTAGCGCTCGTTCCACGTGGTCATGCTGCTGTAGCTGAAGGGGATCTGGGTGGAGGAGCCGTTGAGCCACATCTTGGAAATGCTGGTGCTGTCGATCACGTCCTTGGCCTGGAGCGAAGTATTGTTCAGGTTCCAGGCGAAGGCGGCGTGGACCCAGCGGTGGCCGATCATGATGTTGTACTTCGGGTCGTTGGCCACGGTGCAGTCGTGCCCGATGTGGTTGAGCGACTTGGTGACCCGGCCGAACTCGTGGCCGTTGTGGGCGCCGTCGATGGGCGTGACGTTGTCCCCGTGCCACTGCTTGGAGCCCCAGTACATCGAGCAGGGGTGGAACTCGCCCATGTTGTTGGCCCAGTAGCGGCCCGACTTCGTGCTTTCGGCCATGGTGGCGGAGTTGAGGTGGGACGGCAGGAAGACCATCTGGAACGGCCAGACGTTCACGTTCTGGCCGCAGGGGGTGTGGTAGCGGCCGAGGTCCCAGACCTGGCGCACCTTGCCGGTGAGCTCCGGGAAGTAGGAGGGCTTGAACCAGAAGCTCACCAGGCCGGAGGCCTTCTCCTGGCTGAAGTTCCAGATCGCGTTGGCGCCCATGCGGGTGTAGTAGGCCGGCGAGCAGTTGCGCTCCGAGTAGGCGCCGTCGATGCGGAGGTCGGAGGGGGCGAACCTCGTGAGCCTCTTCGACGCCCCCCCGCCGGTCCCCGTGCCGCCGCCCGCCGCCTTGGGGGCGTCCTGCTTGAAGCCGTAGGCGATGCGGTGGGGGGAGGCATTGCCGCCGCGCGTGGGATCGTAGGGACCCGGGTAGTTCAGGAGCAGGTCCGGGTGGTTGTCCACGTTCTCGTCCGGGAGGCCCCGGCGGGAGGCGATCTCCCGCGCGTCCACGATGTGGTGGTGGGCGTCCATGTCGAGGGTGTAGTGGACGTGCATGGCGGAATTGAACTGGGGCGCCTGCTGGAGCCTCAGGGTCTGGAGCATGGCGTTCTTGGCCTTGATCGGGGCGCTGTGGTAGACGCTTCCGATGGTGGGCAGCTGGATGTAGCCCGCGTAGGTGTTCTCCATGGGGGCCCTCCCGTTGTCCACCTCGGGGCCCACCTCGAGCGAGCGGCCGTTGTTCGTGCTGAACTGGTCGGCCTGCGTGGCGGTGTCGCTCGTGCCGCCGTGGAACTGCTGCTGGGTGGTCTCGCGGTAGAGCTCGTAGAACTTGTAGCTCACCACGACCTTGGCCTGCGCGACGAGCTTGTGGTTGCCGGGCAGGTAGACGTCCGTGACCCCGTCCGCCCCGCGCAGCACGCGGCCCAGGGATTCCACCTCGAAGTGGCCCGTGGGGAGGAAGCTGAACTCGGTGGAGTTTATGAAGAGGTCCGTCTTGTCCACCAGCTTGAAGGTGTTCATGTCCGGGTTGATCTCGTTGAGCTGGAGGTTGGGGTTGAAGTTCGACTTGATGGCGTCGGCGCAGGCGCGGGCGGCCTGCCGCTTCTGGACGTCGGAGGGGACCAGGGGCCCATTGCCGGTGGCGTCGCCGCCGTCCAGGGCATAGTCAAGATGGTACGGGCGGTTGTCGACAATCAATCCCACGGTCACGAGGTAGTCGATGAAGGCGTCGAACTGGTACCAGGCCCGGAAGGGGCCGGCGAAGGGGAGGGACTTGGCGCCGGTGGAGCTGGTCGTGTAGTCGCCGTACTTGCCCTTCTTGGAGTTGCGGCAGGCGACGATCTCGTCGGCGATCTCGAACGCGGAGATGCCGCTTGCGCCGGTGCCGGCCGGTCCCTGGATGGGGATGGTCGACATCAGGAAGCCGTATTCGTCCCCCTCGGTGCCCGCGGGGGAAAGGCTGTTGGTCTGCTTGAAGGAGAGGTAGAGCTCGCCCTGCCAGCGCGGGTTGTTCCGGCGGCGGTCGGAGCAGTAGAAGCCCTGGATGCCGGTGAGGAGGGCCACGAGGACCTCCTTCGGGGCGCTGTTGATGTTCACCGGGGCGCGGGAGACGATCTCGATGTACTGGGGGTTGAGCGTATCCAGGCCATAAACCCGGATGTCGGTGTCGTCGGGGCCGGCGCCGGCGGTCCCGCAGGCCCGGAGACCGGCGGCGGTGATGAATTCCTGTCCGGCGGCGTTCTTGGAGCTGTTCATGCGATAGACCGGCGGGGTGCCGCGGAAGTACCCCACGGGGTATGCCACTGTCGTCCCGGTCATTCCGGCCTCCGCCGGCCCGCACATGGCGCTGCTGAGCGGCACCGGGAGGCAGACGTTGGGGTCCTGCCAGGCGTAGACCGTCAAGAAGTTCTTCACCTTGTCGTACATGACCTCGTCATAGTCCATCGCCTTGAGGAGGTCCTGCGGATGGCGGTATCCGCCCACGGGGCGCTTGGTGAGGATTTTCTTGCCCAAATCCGTCACGCCCGCCACGGCGCCGAGTACGTCCAGGATGCGCCAGAGGTTCTGGGAGACGGAGCCGTAGCCGCCGCTCTTGGCCCCAGCGCCGGGAGTCTTGTCCATGTCCATGCCGTCGTTCACGAAGATACGCCCGGAGAGGTCCGTGACCTTGAGCGAATACTGGTCGCCGTGGTTGGCGTAGGTCCCCGACCCGTGGACGCCGGAGAAGCCCACCCACTTCCCGTCCACCTGGATGTTCTTGGCGGTGAATTGGGGGTTCTCCGGGTTCTGGGGCACCTCGACGGGGCTCGTGGGGGCACCCGTCGCCTCGATGGCGAAGGAGG
>JAHFOZ010000408.1 GCA_023261405.1 Planctomycetota bacterium | reverse complement strand
TTGTAGCCGTAGACGTGCACGGTCTTGACCGGGTCGCCCTCCTCCCTGGAATCCCCACCCGTGAAATGATAGCGGTGCTGGATGCGCTGGAACCAGAGCGCCATGGCCTTCTCGGAGTCGCTCATGCCCGGGCTCACGGCCGAGGCGACGATCTCGTCCAGCGTGCGCAGGGTGTTCCGGCCGTTCGAGAGCCACGGGTTGACGACGTCGGTTTCCCCGACGTTTTCCATCCGCACAGCGCGGTTCGACTCCCAGGTCTGCTCGCAGGCGCCTTCCCGCGACATCCCCACGCCCAGCGGGGAGCGGCAGTTCCAGCCGTCCATCGTGCCGCCCTGCGCGACGACATACGCATACTTGTCGGCGGCAACGTCCTCACGGTGGCGCTTCGGGGCGTCCGTGGGGTGGCGGTTGGACGCCCAGGGCTCCAGGGCCGCGTCGGGGGTTCCCTGCGGCACGAGAAGCGCGAGGGCCGCGATCCAGATTCGCATGTCTCGTCCTCCACCTGATATACCCCCGGCGCGGCGGCGAGGGCTTAATCGTCGACGCGACGCTGGTGGAGGCGCTCCGAGTGGTGGCGCTTGGCCTCGATGCGTCGTTCCTTGGATGCCCGCGTGGGCCTCGTGCGACGCCGGACTTTCGGGCGGAAGAGGGCGGCGCGGAGGAGATCGGCGACCTTGGATGCGCAATCCTCGCGGTTCCGGGCCTGGTCGCGGGTCTCCTGGCTCATGACGAGCAGGCGGCCCTCGGCATCGAGGCGCGACTTCAGGAACTCGCGGACGCGGGAAAGGTCGTCGCCCTGGAAGCCGGCGACGCGCCCGAGGTCGATCCGCATCTGGATCTTGGTGGCGAGCTTGTTGACGTTCTGTCCCCCCGGGCCGGAGGAGCGCACCGCCTTCGTCTCGACGGCCGCCTCCGGCACGACGACCCGGTCGTTCACGCGGATGTCGGCCATGCGGCGACTATACCACAGCTGGGATGGAGTTCCCCGTCTCCCGGTCCCCGGAGGACGTAGTTAGGATTAGAGGAGCCCCCATGATCGCACTCATCCTCGCGCTCGCCCTGCAGGAGGGCGACTTCAAGGCCGGCGCCGCCGCCGTCGATGCGACGCCGGAGAAATTCCCCGTCATCGTGAACGGGATGTTCACCGGGAGGACCGCGAAGGGCACCGTCGATCCCATCAGGGTCCGCTGCCTCGTCCTCGAGGACGGCACCACCCGCGTCGCGATCGCCGTGGTGGACAGCTGCATGGTCCCGCGCCACAGCCTCGACCGCGCGAAGGAGGCGGCGTCCAAGGCCGCGGGGATCCCGGTAGAGCGCATGCTCGTCTCGGCCACGCACACGCACTCGGCGCCGTCGGCGATGGGCTGCCTCGGCAGCGAGGCGGACCCGGACTACCCCCCCTTCCTCGAGAAGAAGATCACCGAGGCCATCGAAAAGGCGGCCGCGCGCCTTGAGCCCGCGGAGGTCGGCTGGGCCGTCGCCTCCGCCCCGGAGCACACCTACTGCAGGAGGTGGATCCTGCGACCTGACAAGGTGAAGAACGACCCCTTCGGCGTGAAGAACGTCCGTGCGATGATGCACCCCGGATACCAGAGCCCGGACTACATCGGACCCGCGGGGCCGGTGGACGCCGACCTTTCGCTGCTGGCGGTCCGCTCGCGCGACGGGAAGCCGCTCGCGCTCGTGGCCAACTACTCGATGCACTACTTCGGGAGCGGCCTGGTCTCGGCCGACTACTACGGGGCGTTCTGCCGGCTGTTCGCCAAGGCGACCGGCGCGGATGCGTCGTTCGTCCCGATGATGTCGCAGGGAACGAGCGGCGACCAGATGTGGATGGACTACGGGAGCCCGCAGAAGAAGATCGCCCTGGAGGCCTACGCGGAGGGCGTCACGACGATCGCGCACGAGGCGTGGAAGACAATCGCCTACCGGGCGCGGGGGTCTATCGCCATGAGGGAGGCGAAGCTGGCGTTGGGGCGACGGCTCTGCGACGGGAAGCGCCTCGAGTGGGCGAGGAAGATCGTGGCCGGCCTGGGCGCGAAGAGCCCGCAGTCGCAGCAGGAGATCTACGCCCGCGAGCAGGTGCTGCTCCACGAGGACCCGAAAGCCGAGCTCAGGCTCCAGGCCCTGCGCGTGGCGGAGCTCGGCATCACGGCGATCCCGAACGAGGTCGTGGGTCTCACGGGGCTGCGTCTCAAGGCGATGAGCCCGCTCCAGCCCACGTTCAACGTCGAGCTCGCCAACGGCGCCGAGGGCTACATCCCTCCGCCCGAGCAGCACAAGCTGGGCGGCTACATCACCTGGGCGGCGCGCACGGCGGGCCTCGAGGTCGAGGCCGAGCCGAAGATCGTCGAGACCCTGCTGAAGCTCCTCGAGGAGGTCTCTGGAAAGCCGCGCCGGACGTTTGCGGAGGCGGAGTCCGCCTATGCGAAGGCGGTCCTGGCCTCCAAGCCTTCCGCCTACTGGAGACTCGGGGAGTTCACGGGCACCGCCGCGGCGGATTCGGTCGGCAAGGCGACCGCGACCTTCGAGGACGGGATCGCCCTCCACCTGGAAGGCCCTCCCCTCGCAGGCTCCCAGGGGACCAACCGCGCCCCGCATCTGGCCGGCGGCCGCGTCCGCGCCGAGGTCGCAGGCGCCTCCGTGGAACTCTGGTTCTGGAACGGCTTGCCGAACGCCGCGCGGCCCGTCACGGGCTACCTCGTCTCGCGGGGAATCCCAGGCGCGGAGGGCGCCGCCGGCGACCATCTCGGGATCGGAGGCACGGACAAGCCGGAACTCGCGGGCCGTCTCTTCTTCTTCACCGGCAACGCCCGGAACGAGCATCTCGGCGGCAAGACGGAGATTGCGCCGAAGACCTGGCACCAGGTCGTCCTCGTGAGGGACGGCAGGGACGTGCGCGTCTATCTGGACGGCGCGCTCGAGATCGAAGGGAAGACCGAGGCGCTGGCCTCCGACGCGGCGACGCTCTTTCTGGGGGGACGGAACGACGGGTTCGCTTCGTTCGAGGGACGGATCGACGAGGCGGCCGTCTACCCGCGCGCGCTCACGGCCGAGGAGGCCGCGGCGCATTTCAGGGCCGCCGGCCCCTGATCGCCGCCGCGACCCGAGGTAAGCAAAGAAGCGCCGCTGCCCGGCAAGTCGCACGACACTGTCCTGGCGGACTCGAAGCACTTCCCGCCGCCCCTAGATTTACCCATGTGAAGTTCGCGCTTGAGGGTCACGGGCAGGCTACCGGCCCCGTCCCACCCATCTCCGGGCCCAGCCGGACGGAACTCACCTGCTACCCGAGACTGTAGGTCGAGGCTTTCGTCGATCCTTCCTTCACGACCATCCCCGAGGCGACGAGAGGCCTGAGCAGTTTGCTCAAGTGGCTCCGGGTCATTCCCAGGGATCGAGCGAGCGGCCCTCCCCCCATCCTCGGGTTCTCCCCCAGTACCTGAAGAACTCGCTCCTGAGGCTGGCTGAGGGTGATCTTTAGGGCAGGTCTTCGCGATCGAAGTGCCTGAATCCGGCGCTGGGTCTTTCGCAGCGTCTCGACGATGCCTTCGCCGACGTACTCGATCCAGCGGGTCAGGTCGTCTCCATGGTCCCGCGCCTTCTGGATCTCCTCGTAATAGCGTCTCCGGTCCGCGTCGAAGAACTCGTCGACGGCAAAGATGTGGTGCGTATCGAATCCGCGTCGATAGAGCAGCCAGGACTCGAACGCGCGGGAAGTCCTTCCATTGCCGTCCGAGAATGGGTGAATGGAGACCAATCGATGATGAGCAACCGCCGCCACGACGACGGCGTGTTCGGCCCGCGCTTCGCTGGAATTGAGCCAGCCCGCAAGAGTCCGGGTCAGTGCGGGCGCCGCCTCGGGGGGCGGCGGCTTGTAGATGACGCGGGTCCCCTCGTACACGGCATTCGGCTTGATCTTGTAAGCTCCGCACTCACCTGCGGAAAGGAGTCCCTGTGAAACCAACTTGTGCAGGTGAAGGAGGTCGCGTTCCTCAACCTCCCGAGGGGGACTCTTCTGCCAGATCCATCGCAGCGCGGCGAAATAATTGAGCACCTCCCGCTTGGCGCGCTCTTCGACTCCCAGGTCCTTCCCAGCGGCGAGCGCCTCGACTTCCGGAAGCGTGAGGGGATTGCCCTCGATGCGCGTGGAGAAGTGCGCCAGGCGGATCAGGGCGTCCCGCTGGGTCGGAGCGATCCAGGAGACATCCACGGTCTGGCCCTGAATCCAGGCGCAGAGTGCGGAGGCTTGCGTGAGATGGCGGACCAGGAGGGCCGAACGCTCAAAGGAGGGGCGGTAGGGAAGGGGCACGCCCCAAGTCTACGAACGGAGTGCATAATTGTCAACTAATTGTATCTATAATTGTATCGATCAGGCCAGCCGGTCAAGCCGCCGGCAACCCTTGAGAGGGACGCCGGTCTCAGGAAGCGTGCTTGCCTTGTCATCCACGCGATAGTGCTTCCCATTCATTCAGGCGAAAATGCAGAGGATCGGGGGGCTTCCCGGGACGAGGCACGCCCGTCAAGGGGCGGGTCAGGGGGAGCCCTTCTGGCCCCCTCCCGTCACTTCGGCTCGTCCACCCGGGTGAGCGCGAGGGTCTGTCTGCCCTTCTCGTCTTCCGTGAGGAAGCCGCGGACGACGAGCCTCGTTTTCTTCTCCTTCAGAAGCGCATCGATCTCCTTGAGGATGTCGGGGGCGTCCGCCTCCTTGCCGTTCACGAGCGCCAGGTCCCCCGCCGAGTAGGCCTTGTCCTTCTCGGCGACCGTGACGGTGACTTTGGCCCTGACCTTCTCCAGCTTGTACTTGGGGATCACCTTCCGGATGTCGTCCAGCTTGAGCCTGGGGGGCTCCTTGAAGACCACCACCCACGACCCCATCTTGTTCTGCACCGGC
>JAHFOZ010000407.1 GCA_023261405.1 Planctomycetota bacterium | reverse complement strand
TCGCCCGTCGTCTCCAGGCCGGAGGCCACGGCCTTCCAGGGCTGGCCCTCGAGCTGGACGTAGAGCGCGGCGCTGCCGGGCCGCAGGTCGGCGCGGTCGGAGGACCAGCGGAAGAGCAGCTGGTTCCCGCCGATGAACTCCTCGCCCGGCCGAGGGGAGATCCAGCCCAGGCCGGCCTGGCCGCGGACCTCGATGCGAAGGCCCGGCAGGGCCGGCTGTCCCGGCTTGGGGGCGTCGTCGTTGCTCAGCGCGTCGATGCCGTCGCCGTGGAAGTCCCAGGCGCCGTCCTCGGGGACGCGCACGCGGCACTTCACGATGCCCGCCGCCCAGTCCTCCCAGGTCTCGACGATGCCGGCCTCGCGGGCCTTCTTCCAGGACTGGCCGCCGTCGCGGGAGACCCAGAGCATCTGGCGGGAGGGCCGCTCCTTGGCGTTGAAGCGGATGACGAACTCGCGGGATTGGACGACCTTCCGCTCCTGGGCGGCGGCCAGCAGGGCGGAGAGGGCGAGGATCATGTTCACCATGGGCGCTCCCCCGAGTACGAAAGCGGACCGCGGCCGCGCCGCGGACGAGCGGCTCGACCCGGACTCCGGGCCATCTAGAGTGCTATCGGCGGACCCGGCGGGTTACTTGAGGGCGGCCAGCGCCTCGGGGACACCGGTCACGAAGGTGAGGAGATCCACCACCCCCAGAAGGGTGAAGATCACCATCACCTGGGACTTGGGACGCACGAGGATGAGGCGGCCGCCGCCGTCCTGGATCTGCCGCGACAGGGTGATGATGAGCATGGCCCCCGAGCTGGCCACGTAGTCCACCCCCGCGAGGTCGAGGACCATATCCTGGGGCGGCGCCTGGACCAGCGGGTCCAGCTGGTCGCGGAGGGTCTTGGCGGAATGCGCGTCGAGGGGGCCCTTGAGGGCGACTACGGCGGGACCTTCGGGGTGACGGTCGATCCGGATGTCCAGGGTCTGCATCAGCGCAGCGCCTTGGCCGCCTCGTCTCTCGAATCCCTGAAGGTGAAAATCTGGGAGAGTCCCAGGAGGTCGAAGACTTCCTTGACGTTGGGGCTGGGCTTCATGAGGATGATGTTCCCGTCGTTCTCCTGGGCGGTGCCGATGGCGCCGATGAAGACCCCGGCGCCCGCGGAGCTGATGTAGTCCAGCCCCGCCAGGTCCACCACGAGCTTGTAGATGCCTTCCTCGAAGATGTCGTTGATGGCCTTCTCGAGCTCCTCGAAGGTGTGGGCGTCCAGGAAGCCGCGGACGCCGAGGAAGACCACCCCCTCTGGCAACTTCTCCTTCACGATCTGGAATGCGGGCATGTCGGGCCGATCCTATCGGATGAATTTCACCAGCGTCAACTCGTTCTTGACGCCGTCCTTGAACTTGTACCGCACCTCGTCCATGATCTGGCGCATCAGGAAGATGCCCAGGCCTTTCTTATGGCCGCGGTGCACATGGTCCTTCATGTCGGGATCGGGGATGGACTCCGGGTTGAAGACCCGGCCCGTGTCCCGGATCATGACCTTGAACTGCTCCTCCGTGCCCTCGATCTCGATCTCGATGGAGCCCTCAGCCCCCTCGTCATAGCCGTGCTCGATGATGTTGGTCACCGCCTCGTCCACCGCGAGAATCACCTTGTTCTCCTCCTCGCGCGCCAGCCGGCTCTGGCGGATGCAGCGGGACACGAAGTCCCTCACCACGATGAGGAACTTCGTGTCGTTCGTGACGACCAGCCGGTCTTTCAGGGTCTCGCCCATTCCCGTCCCGTTGCAGTTCTCCGCGTCACAGGTAGCGCAGCGTCACGATCGTGATGTCGTCGGACTGCGGCGCCGCTCCCTTATGTTCATCGAGCGACTTGATGAGCAAGTTGAGCATCTGGTTCGAATCGCGCGTGGCGAGCTGCTGGATGAGATCCTCGAAAGGCTTGTCGCCGAACTCCTCGTTCTTGGCGTTCATCGCCTCCACCGTGCCGTCCGTGAACATCACGATGCGGTCCCCGTGATCCAGGACGAGCCGTTCTTCCTTGACAGACCGTTCGAATACCGGCCCCTTGTCGAACCCCAGGGCGATCCCGTTCGGGTTCACCAGTTCCACCGTGTTGGAGGCCGCCCTCCAGACGATCATGGGGTTGTGGCCCGCACTGGCCACGGTAAGCTCGTTCGTCTTCTTGTTGAGTATAGCGTAGAGAGCCGTGACGAACATCCCTTTTTTGATGTCCTGGGCCAGCATCCGGTTCGCCTTGGCCAGGGTGTCTCCCGGGGAGGTGTTGTGCCCGCGCTCGGCCTCCATCCGGATGAAGGCCCGCGCCATGGACATGACCAGGGAGCCCGGGATGCCCTTCCCGGACACGTCCGCCACGATCAGCCCTTCCAGGTCCTCGTTGATCTCGATGAAGTCGTAGTAGTCGCCCCCCACTTCCTTGGACGGCCGGTAGTAGGCCCCGATGTCGTAGCCGGGGACCTTGAGCATGCGCTTGGGGACCAGGTTGGACTGGATCTCCGAAGCGATCGAGAGGTCGTGCTCGATGGCTTTCGCCTCCACCTCGGAGTGGTGGGCGTCCCGCAGGGCCTCGGTCATCCGGCCGAAGGTGGTCGCCAGCTGCCCGATCTCGTCGCTCGAGACGGGCGTGGTCTGGTGGTCCAGGTTCCCGCTGGAGACCTGCTCGATGTCGTGCATGAGGACCTTGATGGGCTCGGTGATGAGCGTGGAGATCCAGATGGCGATGCCGATGCCCAGGAGCCCCGAGACGAAGATGGGGAGGAGGATCGTGGTCCGGAGCGAGCTCTTGGCGGCATTGATCTTCTCCAGGGACAGGATGACGTTGAACTTGAGCTGAAAGCCTCCGCCCGCGTCCACGGCCATGGCGTAGTGGCGCACGTCCTGGTTGCTGGAGTGGTCCTTCCGGTCGATGATCTGCACCCCTCCGACCGTCCCCCGGTTATCGCCCTTGGTGAGGCCCTTCTCGCTCTGGCCCTCCACGGCTTGGACGCTGCCCCCCTCGTTTCCCCGGGCGTGGATCACGGTGATCTGGACGATGTCGCTCCCGGCGCCGATGTCCCCCTTGCGCGAGCTCTTCAGGGGGGCGAGCCCCTCGCCGAGGGGGTTGATGACCTGGTCATAGACCGCCTTGAGCTCGGGGTTGGTCTTGATCCGGCGGTCCCAGGAGGGCTCGTCCGGGTTGCCCGTGGCCAGCCGGGCCAGCAGCGTGTCCACTTTGCCCTTGCGCTCTGCGTCCCCGTAGATCACGTAGCGCCAGTAACCAAGGTCGATGGTGGCGAGGGTCTTGACGATTCGGACGCCCTTGGCGTCGATCTCGTCATCGAGCTGGCCCACCGCTTTGGGGTAGACCACGAAGTAGATGAGCACCCCCGTGGCAACGGTGATGCCCGCCATGGCGATCACGATTTTCCAGCGGAGGGACACCCCTTTCATTGCGCGGGTGCCGGCCCCGACCCGCTGGCGGACCTGGGAGACTTCCTCCTCGTCGCCCGTGGAGGAGGCGATGATGACCTGGGACGGCGGGGGAGGGGAGGCCGTGGGGACCCGTCGGGTCGTTGCACCGGGCGGCTTGGGGACGGGCGCCTTGGCGCCGGCGGGCGGCTTGGGTCCGGGCCCCTTGGCGCCCGGGGTCGCGCCCGGGGGCGGCTTGCGCGGCACGCCGGGTCCCTTTCCGGGGTGGGGAGAGGGCGGGGGAAGGTCCGGCATCGACTTATTATACCCGCTGGCTTCCGAGGAGTCGCCGGGCGTCCATCATGTACGTGGCGCCCGAAACCACCGTGGAGGCCAGCGTGACCCACATCAGGGTCACAAGGACCGGCTGGCTCCACTTCGTGGGCCCGGGCCACGCCGCGTAGGCCAGTCCCCAGCCCACGGTGATGTTCTGCACGAGGGTCTTCTGCTTGCCCCAGAACGTCGCGCCGAAGGGGATGCCCGCCGCCTCCGCGGCCCCCCGGATGCCCGAGATCAGGAACTCCCGCCCCAGCACCACCACGGCGAACCAGGCGCTGAAGATCGAGTCGAGCGGGGCGATCTTCAGGAAATAGATGAACGATCCGCAGACGAGGATCTTGTCCACGAGCGGGTCGGCGATCCGGCCGAAGTGGGTGACCTCCTTGTACTTGCGGGCGAGATAGCCGTCCAGCAGGTCGCTCCAGGCGATGGCCTGGAAGAGGATGAACGCCGCCGCGAGGAGTCCCGGCTCCGGCTTCGGGCCCCGGGTCACGAGCGTCAGGAGGAAGTAATAGACGATGCAGAGGAGGAAGCGGGTGGAGGTGACCTTGTTCGCCAGAGTCATCACAAGCATGAGGGCGGCCCTTCAGGCCACGATGTCGCCGATCAGGTCGTAGACGTTCCAGCCGGTGATCCGGGCGCGGGACAGTTCGCCGACCGAGACCGGTCCGCCGTGCAGGGCGATCGTCGTGTCGATGTCCGGGGCGTCGCCGGCGGTGCGCCCCTCGTAGCGCGCGCGGCCCAGCTGCTTCTCGACGAGGACGGGCACCTGCCGGCCGACCCGGGCGCGGTTCTGTGCGAAGGCGATCTCCTGCTGCTGCTGCATCACGCGGGCGTAGCGCGCCTGCTTGACCTCCTCGGGGAGGTGGCCTTCCAGTTGGTCGGCGCGGGAGCCCGGCTCGCGCGAGTAGACGAAGGCGCCCAGGTGCTCGAAGCGCAGCTCCCGGAGATCCGCCAGCATCCCCTCGAAGTCCTCGTCCGTCTCGCCCGGGAAGCCGACGATGACGGTGGTCCGGAAGACGAGGCCGGGGACGCGGTCGCGCCACTTGCGGATGAGGGCCTTCTGGGACTCCTCGGTGACGCCGCGGCGCATCGCGCGGAGCATGCGCTCGCGGGTGTGCTGGACGGGCATGTCGACGTACTTCACGACCTTGGGGTTGCGTGCGACCTC
>JAHFOZ010000024.1 GCA_023261405.1 Planctomycetota bacterium | reverse complement strand
GTGACCGCGTTCCCCACGTCGCTCGACTCGAGGAGGGCGGCCCCGATCCACTCGGCCACGGGAGGGGCCACCGGGTCCTTCTTGCAGGCCGGCAGGAGGAGCGCCGCGAGGGCCGCGCCGAGGACCCGTCTCACAAGACTCTAACGAGCAGCCCGGGGCCCGGTTGTCCGGAGCCTACTTCAGGTAGTCCGGCAGCCAGGACTTCGCGCCCTGCGGCGCAACGCGATCCGCCTCGTCGCTGCCCGGCGCGAGTCGTAACGCGATCGCAAGCGTGAATTTCCCCTTGGGGGCCGATTCCGCGGTGGTTCCGGACCAGCCCCACGCCGTGCCGCGGGCCACCAGGTCCAGCCGCGTGACCTTGCCGTCCTTCGACTCGACCGCGCCGCGCAGGTCCGCCGTGTAGCCGCACTTCCCGTCGGCCCTCTCCAGGTGGATCGCGCCGGTGACCACGCCATCCTTCAGCGAGATCTCCAGCTTCTTCACCTCGGACGGTTCCCACGGCGCCGGCTCGCCGCGCGTGTTGTCGTACAGGTTGAAGCGCGCCAGCCGGGCCTTGAGGGTCTGCGGGAACTCGCCCCGCGCGAGCGCCGCATGCTCGTCCTTCCGCACCCAGAGCGTGTCGCGGCCCATCGACTCCTGGAACATGCGGATGGACGGGTCGGACGACTTCTCGTGCCCCTCCAGCACTTTCGAGGTCACGCTGATCACGAGGCCGCCCTCGGGAGGCGCGTAATTGAAGTTCTTGTCGGGCTTCTCGTTCTTCAACGCCGCCGCCTCGGCAGGCTGGAACGCCGCGAGCCCCTTCTTGAGGATCTCCTTCACGCGCTCGGGCGAACGGTTGTTGGTGAAGCCCAGCAGCTTCCCGTCGGCCGTCCCCAGGTAGAGCCCCTGGGTGGTGCTGTTCCAGTCGCTGCCGCGCGCCTGGGCCGCGATCTTCCGGTAGTAGTCCCCCTCGGCGTCCTTCTGCCGCCGGTGGTACCACTGATCGATGGCGACGTTGACGCAGCGGGACTTGAGCAGTTCGATCACCTCGGGGTCGCTGAAGGTCGACGCACGGTCGAGGATCACGTTGTTTCAGCCGCAGCCCAGCGGGTTGCCGTCCATAGCCCAGATGAAGACGGGCTTCTTCTCCCGCGCGGCCTGGTTCTGAGCCTCGACGAGCGAGATCTTCCAGGGGATGCTGCGCCAGGGTTCCGAGGTCGGCGGCTTGAGCTGCTCGTGAAGCCGCCGGAAGTCTTCTTCGGACAGGCCGTCAGGCCCGCAGATGAGCGCCGCCAGGAGCGCGATCGTCATGGTGGATCTCCTGTTGACGAGGAATTACTTCGACGCCTTGCCGATCGAGTACACGTTCTTGAGGCCCGCGATGTAGAGGCGGCCGCTCGAGACCGCGGGCGAGCCGTGGTTCGCGTCGCCCAGGTCGTTCTCGGCGAGCACCTTCATCGTTGCGCCGGCCTGGACCACGACGCTCTTCCCGCCGCTGGCGAAGTAGATCCGGCCGTCGGCGTCGGCGACGGGGCTGGCCCAGCCCGAACCGAGCTTGAAACGCTGGACGTCGGTCTGCTGGCCGTCCGCCATCTTCCAGACCTTGACGTTCCCCGAGCTCTGAAGGCGGAAGAGGTGCTCGCCCACGATGAGGGGGGACGCGATGCTCTCGGTGAGCGGCCCGGCCTTCCAGCGGGAGTGGGTCGCCGTCACGTCGCCCTCGCCGCCGGGATCCACGGCGAACCCGTCGCTCCCGCGCCCCGAGTCGGCGTACACGAGGCCGGCCCCGAACGCCGGCGACGACGCGTCGCCCGCGCCCTTGCACCACCAGAGCCGCTTCCCATCGGCCGGATCGAAGCTCTGGATCGCCTCCCCCGAGGCCGACCCGCCGGACGCCACGACGATCATCTGCGGCTTGCCCTTGACATCGATGAGGACGGGCGTGGAGTGGCCGAACCCCGTGCGCGGCAGCTTCGTCTCCCACGCCGGCTGCCCGTCCGCCTTGCGGAAGGCGACGAGCCGCGAGTCGGCCGCCTTGGCCATCGCGCAGAAGAGGATCACGGTGTCGCCGAAGAGGACCGGGCTGCTCCCGATCGTCACGTCGAACGTGAAGGGCCGGACCTCCTGCCGCCAGACGAGTTTTCCTTCAAAATCGTAAGCGGCCATCACGGACGACCCGAAGGCCACGAAGACGAGCTTCCCGTCGGTGGCGGGCGTGGGCCCGGCGTATCCCCCGCCCGGGCCGCTCCGGAAATCCTCCCTGCGCCAGGGGCCGGGGTCCAGCTTCGCGTCCCAGAGCAGCTTCCCGTCAGCCGTCGCGTAGCTGAGGACGTGATGCTCCGGGATGACGTCCTTGTCCGGCTTCCCGCCCGCCCATCGCACGGTGCTGATGAAGAGCCGGTCCTTCCATACGATGGGGCTGGCGTGCCCCTCGCCCACGAGCGGCGCCTTCCAGAGGACGTTCTCCGCCTTCTCCCCGCCCCACGTAAGCGGCAGGTCCTTCTCCGTCGTGTACCCGAGCCCGGTGGGCCCGCGGAACTGGGGCCACTCGTCCGCGCCCGCGAGGCCCGCGGCGCAGAGGAGGGTCGTGAGGGTCCGCATCTCAATACCCTACGAGCCGGGGGAGGGCCTGGCGGAAAACTTCCGCGCGCATCCGCATTTCGTGTCGAGTTTTCGCCCCGAATCCCCACTCCCCCGGCGGAGGGCGAGGATGCCGGAAGGGCCGATGGTCCGGGTGGATGTGCACGAGCGGGGCTCCCTGATCACGAGGGAGCTCGCTGCGGCGGGTGCGCGCCTCGAGTTCGTCGCGCTCAAGGCCGGCGACTACCTCGTCGAGCGCTCGCTCCTGGTGGAACGGAAGTCGGCCTGGGACTTCCGGATGTCCCTCTTCGACGGCCGGCTCTTCCGGCAGATGTCGAGGCTGGCGCGGGCCGCGCCCCGCCCGCTCCTGCTCATCGAGGGAGAGGACGCCACGCTCGCGAGGCCCACCTATCGGGGGGCCATCCTCGCCGTCTCCGGGGTCTTCGGGATCCCCGTCATCGTCTCCAAGGGGCCGGAGGACTCGGCCCAATGGGTGCTGGGCGCGGCGCGTCAGTTCGCGGCCCGGCGGGAGCACGCCTGGGCCCGGCCGGGCTGGAGGCCCCGCGGGAAGCGCGCGCGCCAGGTCTTCATCCTCCAGGGACTGCCGGGCGTGGGGCCGGTCCGTGCCGAGCGGCTGCTCGACCGCTTCGGGACGGTGCGCGCGATTGTCTCGGCCGAAGAGGCGGCGCTCCGCGAAGTCGCCGGCATCGGTCCCACGATCGCCCGGAAGATCGTCTGGTACGCGACATGAGATCACCCGTGAAACGACGGCATGCCGAACGTGAGACGATCCGGAAAGGCGGGCTCCTCCAGGCGCACGAGGAGTGGCTTAAGGACGCCCTCGTTCTCCTGCGAGGAGGCCGATGGAGCGGGGCGATCTACATGGCGGGGTATGTGATCGAATGCCTGCTCAAAGCCGCGATCCTCTCTCGATTGGGGCTCTCCGTCCTCCCCTCCAAGTACTGGCACCACGATCTCGAGCGTCTCGTTGATGATGCCCATCTGGGGAGGGAACTTGAAGCGAGGACGAGCGCTGAAGCTGAAAAGTGCATGGCGTTGCTGTCAGGCGTCTGGGATGTTAGCATCAGGTACCAGTCCGGGGCGCATGGGCAGCGCGGCGCGGAGGCGTTCCTCCGGAGAATGGAGGTGGTGCGGCGATGGTTGCTCGCAAGAATTTGAGACTGAGAGTCGAGAGGGTCCTGCAAAGACGCCTTCGGTCGGAGTTCGGGAACGGAGCCAGGGCCATCGTGGAACGGAGCGACTTCAAGGACTACCTGCACGTTTACGTGACCGCAAAGAAGTTCGCCCCCCTGGACCTCGGTGAAAGGGCCGATTTGATCTTCAGGTGGCTCCGCGAGGATCTCACGCCCAGGGAAGTGGGAAAGGTCACCAGGCTGCTTCCGCTCACCCCAGCCGAAGAGCGCCTCACGTTCGGATAGGCCTGCAAGGATAGGCCGGCCCGCCCCGTCCAAATGGGCATGGGCAGCGTCCTCCTCCTCGTCGCGGCAGGCCTCTTCTCCCCAGGACCCGACGAGATCCACCGGCTCGTCGGGCAGCTCGGTTCGGACTCGGTCGTGGAACGCGAGGATGCGACCGCGCAACTCCGGGCCCTGGGCGACGAGGCGGTCCCCGCGCTCGACCGCGCGGCCCTGTCCTCCGACCCCGAGATCGCCGGCCGCGCCCGGGAGCTCGTTGCCGTCCTCGCACCGCACCGGGCCGACGTGGCGCGGGAGATGTCCCACCTGCTCGGACACGCCTGCGCGTCCTTCGGCCGCGGCCGCCTTGAGGCGTGCGCCGCGTACGCCGAGACCCTCTTGAAGATCGACCCGGAATACGCCCCTGCCCTCCGACTCAGCGAGGCCGCAAGGGCGGACGAGAGCGGCCGGAGGCGGCTCCTGCCGATCGTGGAGAAGTGGGAGGCGTGGACCTGGAAGACCCCACCGCCGCCGCCGGGACCCGGCGCGATCCACTACCCATCGCGGGCCGCGTGGCCGGCGATCCTGGAGGCCGTCCGGAAGGAACCCATCGCGCTCGCCCTCCCGGCGGGCGAGGCCTGCGCCGAGCGTATCCTGGAGACGATGAAGATCGACATCGCCTTCGAGGACGCAAAGCTCGAGGACATCCTCGGCTTCATCCGGGATGCCTCGGGGCTCAACCTCATCGTCGACGCCCGGGTCCGCGATCGGATCGACCCGGACAGGAAGGTCACCTTCAAGGTGAAGGACCTCGTCATCAGGAACGTCCTCAAGCTTCTCCTCCTCCCGGTGGACCTCGAGTACCGCGTGACCGAGGAGGAGGTCGTCCTCATCACCGACCGCATGTGCGCCCGCATCCTGCGGTGAGCATTTGCTTGTCCCCTCGCTCCGGGACGCCTAGAATGTCCCACTGATCGGGAGGACGGAGGGAGATGGCCCTCAACCGGCGCGAGTTCCTGAAGCTGTCGTCGGCCGCGCCCCTGGTGAGCATCCTCGGGCTCGACCTCACGCCCGCGTTCGCCCAGGCCGGCGAGCTCAAGATCAGCCGCACCATCCAGTCGCGCAGCACCTGCCCCTACTGCTCCGTGAGCTGCGGCGTCATCATCCACACGCGCGGGCGCGACGAGAAGAACCTCGCGCCCTACGTCGTCCACGTCGAGGGCGACCCCGACCATCCGATCAACCGCGGCACGCTCTGCCCCAAGGGCGCCACCCTCAAACACTACATCCTTAACGAGACCCGCCTCACGAAGCCCCTCTACCGCGCCCCCGGCGCCTCCGAGTGGACGGACATCTCCTGGAAGGACGCGATCGAGAAGATCGCCCGGAAGATCAAGGAGACGCGCGACGCCACGTTCGTCGAGAAGGATGCCCAGGGCCGCACGGTGAACCGCTGCGAGGGCCTCGCCACCATCGGCGGCTGCACGGACACCAACGAGATGAACTACCTGCTCGTGAAGTCCATGCGCTCGCTGGGCGTGGTCTACCTGGAGCAGCAAAGCCGGATCTGACACGGCCCCACGGTGGCCAGTCTGGCCCCGACGTTCGGCCGCGGCGCCATGACCAACAACTGGGTGGACATCAAGAACACCGACGTCGTCCTCGCCATGGGCGGCAATCCCGCCGAGAACCACCCCTGCGGCTTCAAGTGGGTCATCGAAGCCAAGCTGAAACGCGGCGCCAAGCTCGTCTCCGTCGACCCGCGCTTCCACCGCACCGCCGCGGTCTCGGACCACTTCGTCCAGATCCGCGCCGGGACCGACATCGCCTTCCTCGGCGGACTCATCCACTACACGCTCGAGAAGAAGCTCTTCCACGAGGAGTACGTCAAGATCCACACGAGCGCCCCGCTCCTCGTGAAGGACAGCTTCGCGTTCGCCGACGGCGTCTTCTCCGGGTGGGACGAGGAGAAGAAGAAGTACGACAAGACCCAGTGGGGATACCAGCTCGACGAGAAGGGCTTCGCGAAGACCGACCCCACCCTCCAGGACCCGCGCTGCGTCTTCCAGCTGCTCAAGCAGCACTTCTCGCGCTACACGGCCGACAAGGTGGCCGAGATCACGGGCTGCCCCAAGGAGGGCTTCCTCAAGGCCGCCGAGCTCATCTGCTCCACCGGCACCGCGGACCGCGTGGGGACGATCATGTACGCGCTCGGCTGGACCCACCACAGCTTCTCCACCCAGATCATCCGCACCGCCGCGATCCTCCAGCTGCTCCTCGGCAACATCGGCCGGCCCGGCGGCGGCGTGAACGCCCTCCGCGGCCATGCCAACATCCAGGGCGGCACGGACCACGGGATGGCCTACCACGCCCTCCCGGGCTACCTGGCCATACCGAAGGCAGCAGAGCAGAAGGTCGCAGATTACCTCGACCGCATCACCCCCAAGTCGCTCAGCCCCCGGTCCATGAACTACTGGTCCAACGCCCCGAAGTTCTTCAACAGCCTCATGAAGGCGTGGTACGGCCGGCACGCCGTGAAAGAGAACGGGTTCGCCTACGACTGGCTCCCGAAGGTCGATGGCAACTACTCCTGGGTCTTCCTCTTCGACGACATGCTCCGCGGCAAGCTCAAGGGCTTCCTCGACTTCGGCATGAACCCGGTGGCGAACGGCCCGAACACCTCGAAGATGATCGCCGCCCTCTCGAAGCTGGACTGGATGATGGTGGCCGAGTGCTTCGCCACGGAGACGGCGGAGTTCTGGCGCGCCCCAGGCGTGAAATCCGCCGACGTGAAGACCGAGGTCTTCCTCCTCCCCGCCGGCCTCTTTGCCGAGAAGGACGGATCGTTCACCAACTCCAGCCGATGGGCGCAGTGGAAGCAGAAGGCGCTCCCGCCGCCCGGCCAGGCCAAGAACGACCAGGAGATCCTGGCCCTGATCATGCAGCGCGTCCGCGAGCTCTACGCCGCGGATGCGCAGGCGAAGTTCCCCGACCCGGTGCTCAAGCTCACGTGGGACTACTCGAACGTCCTGGACCCGGCGCTGGACGAGATCGCCCGCGAGATCAACGGTCACGCGCTCGAAGACCTCGCCGACGCCAAGGGGCAGACGCTCGCGAAGAAAGGGCAGCGCCTGAACGGCTTCGCCCTCCTCCGCGAAGACGGCAGCACCTCCTCCGGCAACTGGATCTACTGCGGGAGCTACCCGGAGGAAGGCAACCTCATGACACGGCGCGACCCGCGCGACCCGAGCGGCCTCGGGGTCTACCCCGGCTGGGCATGGAACTGGCCCATGAACCGCCGCATCCTCTACAACCGCGCGAGCGCCGACGCGCAGGGCCGTCCCTGGGACCCCGCCCGATCCGCGATCCAGTGGGACGGCGAGAAGTGGACGGGCGATGTCCCCGATCTGCGCGCCACGAGCAGGCCCGAGGAGCAGCTCGGCGCCTTCATGATGCTCCCCGAGGGCGTGGCCAAGCTCTATGCCCCGGAGTTCAACGACGGCCCCTTCCCCGAGTTCTACGAGCCCGTCGAGGCGCCCGTGGAGAACGTGCTCCATCCGAAGCATTCGGCGAATCCCGTCGTCCCGCGCTTCAGCACGCCGTTCGACGCGCTCGGCACGGCCGACGAGTTCCCGATCGTCTGCACGACGTTCCGCCTCACCGAGCACTTCCACTACTGGACCAAGCACATCTCCTACACGGCGCAGATCCAGCCGGAGTTCTTCGTGGAAATGCCGGAAGGGCTCGCGCAGGAGCTGAAGCTCGGCGTGGCCGACCGCGTCCGGGTCTCCACCAAGCGCGGGTCGATCGAAGGCAAGGTGGTCATCACGAAGCGCATCAAGCCCATGAGCTTCGGCGGGAAGAAGGTCTGGCAGGTCGCGCTCCCCATCCACTGGGGCTTCAAGGGCCAGGTCCAGGGCCCGATGGTCAACCTGCTCACCCACACGGCGGTGGACCCCAACGCCTACACACCCGAGTACAAGGGCTTCCTCTGCAAGGTCGAAAAGATCTGATGGGCAAGTCCGTCATCCGCCGGATCTCCGCCACCCCCGGCCCCGTCCCGGAGATCGACACGCGAGAGCGCCTTACGATGCTCATCGACGTCACCACGTGCATCGGCTGCAAGGCCTGCGAGGTGGCCTGCCAGGAATGGAACGGGCTGTCCCCCGAGACCACGGTCAACTTCGGCACTTACCAGACGGCCCCCGACATGACCCCGAACCTCTGGAACCTCATCAAGTTCAACGAGGTCGAGGAGGACGGGCGCTTCCAGTGGCTCATGCGCAAGGACATGTGCATGCACTGCCAGGAGCCGGGCTGCCTCCTGGCCTGCCCCGCCCCGGGCGCGATCGTCCAGTACACGAACGGGATCGTGGACTTCAAGCAGGAGAACTGCATCGGCTGCCAGTACTGCGTCACCGGCTGCCCCTTCAACATCCCGAAGTTCGAGGCGAAGAGCGAGAAGGTCTTCAAGTGCACCATGTGCGTGGACCGCGTCGAGGCGGGCCTCGGCCCGGCGTGCGTCAAGGCCTGCCCCACCGGCTGCCTCAAGTTCGGCCGCTACGAGGACATGAAAGAGTACGGGGATCACCGCGCGGGGCAGCTCAAGGCCGACGGATTCGCGAACGCCGGAGTCTACGACCCCCAGGGCGTCGGGGGCACGAACGTCATCTACGTCCTCCACCACGAGGACAAGCCCACGCTTTACGGAGGACTCCCGAAGAATCCGCAGCTCCCTGCGGCGCTCACCTTCTGGAAGGGGCCGCTCAAGATCGTCGGGAACGTCCTCATGGTGGGCAGCGTCTTCACCGCGCTCCTCCACTACATGAGGCACGGCCCCGCCCGGGTCGAGGAGAAACCGGAGGAGACAGTCGAGAAGGAGATCCGGCGGTATTCGATGTACGAGAGGCTACTCCACTGGAGTTCGGCGCTCACCTTCCTCTACCTCATGATCTCGGGCCTGGCGCTCTGGTCGCCGCGCCTCGCGTGGCTGTCCTATGCCGTGGGGGGCGGCGAGCTCATGCGCGCGTGGCACCCCTGGGTGGGCGTGGCCTTCGTGGCCACGACGCTCCTCATGGTCGTCACGTGGTTCAAGGACCTCCTCTTCACCCCGAACGACCGCGTCTGGCTCGCGAAGATGCGGAAGTACATCGCCCACGAGGAGGAAGGCCTGCCCCCCGCGGGCCGCTTCAACGCCGGCCAGAAGGGCTTCTACTGGGCGGAGAGCCTCTTCGGCCTGCTGCTTCTCCTCTCCGGCATCCCCCTCTGGTTCCCCGCCTCCTTCTCCGCGGAGCTCCGGCAGCTGTCCATCGTGGCCCACTCCAGCTCCGCCGTGCTCGCCATCCTCGGCCTCATCGTCCACGCCTACATGGGCACGCTCGGCGTCCCCGGCTCCTTCAAGGCGATGGCCGAAGGCAAGGTCTCCCGCGCCTGGGCCCGGGCCCACCACCGCGCGTGGTACGACGAAGTCGCCGGCCCGGAGAAGAAGTGACCCTGCCCTGGGACGCGGCGCTCCGGCGCCTTCCCGCCGTGCCGGTCGACGCCCGCCTCCTCCCTTTCTTCCGCTCGGTCTTCGAATTCCAGAGAGAGGCGGCGGGCCGGCTCGATCCGGCGGATACGGGGTCCCTCCTCCCCCTCCTTCCGGCGTTCGCCTCCGCGGTAGCCCCCCCCGGACCCGCCGCCGAGGCCATTCGGGTTCTCGCCGCAGACCCTGCCGGCATGCGATCCCTGATGGACACCTACGTGGCGGAAGGGCCGTCGGACTTCCCCCCGCTCCTCGGCCTCCAGGCGCGCACCTTTCTCCAGCCCCTCATGCACCTGAGGTTCGCCTCCCTCCCCGCGACCGCAAACCCCAAGCCGGGGCTCTGCCCCCGCTGCGGCCACCCTCCCCTCGTGGGCGCACTCCGCCAGAGCGGCGACTCGGACGAACGGTCGATGACCTGCTCGCTCTGCCTCTCGGAGTGGATGGTCCCGCGCATCGCCTGCCTCTCCTGCGGCGAGACCGACGAGAAGAAACTCCCCCGCTACACCGCGCAGCAGATCCCCCACGTTCACGCCGAGGCCTGCGATTCCTGCAAGGGCTACATCAAGGTGATCGACCTGACGATCGACGGGGACGCGGTGCCGATCGCCGACGACCTGGCCGCGCTCTCGCTCGACGTCGTCGCCCGCCAGCGCGGCTACTCAAAAAAGGTCGCGAACCTTGCAGGGATCTGACTCGACGGGCCACACCTTCGCTCCGACGTTCGCCCGCGTATAAAGCTTGTCCATGAGCCTCCTCCTCGCCGCGGTCCTCGCCCCCCAAGCCGCGCCCCCGCGCGCGGTCGACGGTTTCGCGATCGAGAAGGTCTCGCCCTCCGAAGTGTCCTTCCCCATGTTCGCCGCGTTCGACGACAAGGGCCGCCTCTTCGTCACGGAGTCCTCCGGCGGCGACCTGTATCTCGAACTCCAGAAGCTGACCCGCTCCTGCAAGGTGCGTCTCCTCGAGGACAAGGACGGCGACGGGACGTTCGAGACCTCGAAGATCTTCGCCGAGGGCCTCACGCCCTCCATGGGGCTCGCCTGGCGCGGCGGCAAGCTCTACGTCGCCGACCCGCCCGACCTCGCCGTCCTGGAAGACAGAGATGGGGACGGCCGCGCCGACAAGCGCACCGTGATCCTCACGGGCTTCGGCCACCAGGACAACGGGAGCCTTCACGGCATCGTCTTCGGCCCCGACGGCCTGCTCTACATGACCACCGGCCGGCCCGACGGCTACGCGCTCAGGCGCGCGGACGGGACGGTCCTCAGCGGGAAGAGCGGCGCCCTCCTGCGCTGCCGTCCCGACGGCTCGGGCATCGAGGTCCTTTCTCGGGGCTTCGAGAACCTGGTCGAGGTCGCCTTCCTCCCCGGCGGCGACATCGTGGGCACGTGCAACTGGTACCAGAGGCCCGTCGGCGGGATCCGGGACGCGATCGTGCATCTGCTGGACGGCGGCCTTTATCCCTACGCGGCGGACCAGGGCACGCCGCTCCCGGTGACGGGCGAGTTCATCCCGCCTCTCGCCCTCTTCCCCGCCGTGGCCCTCTCGGGTCTCGCGCGCTGCGAAGGCACCGCCTTCCCCGCGGCGTATCGCGGCAACCTCTTCACCGCCCAGCACAACTCGAGGAAGGTGCAACGGCACGTGCTGGAGCGCTCGGGCTCCAGCTACCGGTCCACCGACCTCGAGTTTGTCTGGAGCGAGGACCCGGACTTCCATCCCTCGGACGTCCTCATGGCGCCCGACGGGAGCATGCTCGTCGTGGACACGGGCGGCTGGTACGTACAGCACTGTCCCACCGGGAAGATCCGGAACTCGAGGGCCCCGGGAGGAATCTACCGTGTCCGGTGGACCGGCCCCCCACCCGGCGGGGCGCCCCCTCCGCCGGTGGACTCGGGAACTGTTCGCGACCTGGAGGCCCCCGCGCTCGTGAAACTGCTGGCGACGGGCCAGCGGCTTGCCGCCGCCGAGGCGCTCGCCCGGCGCGGCACGGCCGAGTCGCTCCCGGCGATCTGGGAGGCGATCGCGGACGATCCCGACCCGCACCTCGAGCACGCACTCGTCCATGCCGCCCACCGGATCGCCGACGCGAAGGCGCTCCAGGCGGCGCTCGCGCACGAGAGCCCGCGGGTGCAGAAGGCGGCGCTCATCCTCCTCGACCAACCCCCGCGCGGCGGCGTGGCCCAGGATGCGGTCGTCGCGCGGATCACCGCCAAGGACGCGGGGCTCCGCCAGATGGCGCTCCGACTCCTCCAGCGCCACCCCGACTGGGCGAAGGAGGCGCTGACGCTCGTCCGCGGATGGGTCGACAAGGAGACGTTGACGGACGAGGAGAAGGCGGGCCTCCGGAGCTCGATCCTGGCCTTCCAGGCGAACGGCGAACTCCAGGCCCTGCTGGGCGCCGCGATCGAGAAGGCCCCGCCGGTCCGGACCGCGTTCCTCCTGGAGACCCTGGCCCAGTCCTCCCTCTCGAAGCTCCCCGGCCCCTGGAAGACGGGACTCGAAAGGTCGCTCGCGCACGCCGATGCAGACGTGCGGCTCCATGCGGTCCGCGCCGTGGCGGTGCTCGGCCTCGCCGACTTCGACGCCCGCCTCGCCGAGCTGGGGGCCCGCGCCGCGGAGGCGCCCGCGATTCGGCTCGAGGCGCTCCGCGCGACCGTGGCCCGCCGGTCCGCGCTCGACGCCGAGTCTGCCGGATTTCTGGTCGAACAGCTGGGTGGCGAAGCGCTGCCTCGGCTCGCCGCAGCCGAGGTCCTCCGCCGAGCAACTCTGGATAACGCCGCGCTCGCCCGGATTCTCAAGGCGATCCGATCCGACGCGCTCATCTCCCCCTCGCTCTTCCTCCCGGCGATCCGCGGGGCGGGAGCCGGGGTGATCGAGGAGGCGGCCGCATCGATCCGCGCCGGCTGGCGCCCTGGCGAAACCGAGCTGGGTCCGCTCCTCGAGAAGCTCCCCGCCGACGCGCGCGATTTGATCCTCAAGGCGGGGGACGAGCAGCGCGCCAGGCTCGCGCAGTTCGAGCCGCTCCTCAAGGGCGGCAATCCCGCGCGCGGCCGCGAGGTCTTCTTCGGAAGGAAGGTCGCCTGCGGCGGCTGCCACCCCGTGGGCGCACAGGGGGGCCGCGTGGGGCCGGACCTCACCAAGGTGGGGGCCATCCGCGCGGGCCGCGACCTCCTCGAATCGATCCTGGTCCCGAGCTCGACCTTCGCCCAGGGCTACGAAAGCTACGTCCTCCGCACAGCCTCCGGCGAAGTCCTCACGGGCCTCATCGCCCGGCAGGGGGCCGACACGCTGGTCCTCCGCGACGCGGCCGGCGCCGAGCTCCAGCTGCGCAAGGACCGCATCCAGGAGATGAAGCGCGCCGAGAAGTCCGTGATGCCCGAGGGCCTCGAGCGCGCGCTGGCGCCCGACGAGTTCCGCGACCTGCTCGCCTTCCTGCAGTCGCTGAAGTAGCGGCTCAGCGGCGCGGATCGTCCTTGAACCTGAACGACGCGCCCCTGCCGAGGAGGTCCGTGCTCGTGAACGACGGACACCAGTGTTTCTCGATGTGCTCGACGACAAGATCCGTGCCGGCGAAATGACTCACCCTCGGCCTCATCTGCGAGTTGTACATCGTGTCGGTCATGTCCCGCATCAGCGCGACATCCCTCCCCTGGTGGACCATCTGGCGGATCGCGAACGGGCGGCCCAGCACGCACATGTTCAGGTGGACTCCCAGGAGGATGACGTGCCTGATCTTCCGCTCGGCGAGCAGGTTGACGGTCTCCTGGCCGTCGTCGGCGACCGCATCCGAGGACGGATCGATGTCGATCGCCGCGATCTGGCGGCTCCACGCCTCCCGGATCACGCACTTGACCGCGCAGTCGCAGCCCATGTCGGAATCGTCGATCGGAAGATCGGGCTCGCGCGACGGGTCGGGCCAGCACCAGGCCGTCCCCCACCGCATCGTGTCCGACAGCGGCGCCGGCGCCGGGGCCTTCGGCGCCTGCTGCGCCCGCTTACGCGCGGGCGTGTCCTTGTAGAAATTCACGCACGTGCTGGGCGCGTGAAGGATGAAGGCCCCGCGCCGCCGCGCTTCGGCAATGACCTTGTTCATCGGCCCGGCCAGCTCCACGACGCGCGCGGCCGCCCCCTTGCACCAGTGGTCGTCCCACATGTCGCAGATGACGAAGGCGGTCTCCTTCGGGTCCCACGCCACCGTCTTCGTCGACGCCTCGCCCGACTTCGCCCGCGAGCGGAGCTGCAGGTTCATGGCCTCCTTCCCCGGCGGCGGCGCCGATTTCGTCGCCTCGGCGCATCCCGCGATCGTCAGGATCAGGACCAGAGCCTGGCGCATTCTCATCGTGGACCCTCCATGAGGCGACGGCGCGATACACCGCGAAATCGACCCGGATCGCGCACCCCGGAAAAAGCTTAGATCAGAGGCCCGGAAAAGAGAAGCGTAAGTGCACCGCCAGCAACGTGGGCATCGCCGCGAGCCTGCACGTGGCCGCGTCCATCCCCCTCTTTCTCATCCACGAGTTCTACCCGGACAACAAGGGCTTCAATCCGAAGGGGATCGTCCCGGTGGCCTGGCAGGTGGACAAGGACGGGTACGTCGGCCTGCCGCCCGGCCCCGGTCTCGGGGTCGACGTGGACGAGAAGCTGCTGGAGGCTGAAGCCCTGAAGCCGCAGACCTACAAGTGGCCCGGCGCGCGCCTGAAGGACGGCTCCGTCGCGGATTACTAGGGGTTCGACTCTCCGTGCCGTTTCGCGCTGTACGTCTATAAGGAGCGGGCCACGTCGCGCCCCTCAAGGTCGATGCAGAGATGATGCCGCAGACCGTGCTGCTGCTCGCGCTGTCGGTCCAGGGAGACCCCGCGGGCATCGAGTTCTTCGAGAAGAAGGTTCGACCCGTCTTCGCCGAGGCCTGCTCGTCGTGCCATTCCAGCGAGGCGAAGAATCTCAGGGGCGGCCTGCGGCTCGACACGCCCGGGGGGATCCTCAGGGGCGGCGACACCGGCCCCTCGATCGTCCCGGGGAAGCCCGACGAGAGCCTCCTCCTCAGAGCGGTCCGCTACCGGGATCCGGACCTGCAGATGCCACCCAAGAGCCGGCTCGCCGAGGCGACGGTCGCCGACCTCGCGAAGTGGGTTGCAATGGGGGCGCCCCTGCCCGCGCCGGCGGAGGCGCCGGACGCGCCAGGCCTCGTCAGCGGGCCCAGCCTCGCGGAAGGCGCGAAGCACTGGGCGTTCCGGCCGGTCCGGGACGTCCCGGTCCCCGCGAAGGCGCCCCATCCCGTCGATGCGTTCCTCGTCGAGGCGCTCGACGCGCGGGGCCTTGCGCCCGCCCGCGAGGCGGACCCGGCCACGGTGCTGCGGCGGGTCACCTTCGATCTGACGGGGCTCCCGCCCTCGCCCGCCGAGCTCGAGGCCTTCCTCAAGGATGCCGCGCCCGGCGCGTTCGAGAGGGTTGTCGACCGCCTGCTGGCATCGCCCCGCTACGGGGAGCGCTGGGGCCGCCACTGGCTCGACCTCGTCCGGTATGCCGACTCCAACGGCGTCGACGAGGACGTGAATCATCCGCACGCCTGGAGGTACCGCGACTACGTGATCGCCGCGTTCAACCAGGACAAGCCCTACGATCGGTTCCTCCGAGAGCAGCTGGCCGGCGACCTGGCGGCGCCCCCCGACGCCGAGGGCATCATCGCGACCGGATGGCTCGCGATGGGACCCAAGATGCTCGCCGAGCCGGACCTCGAGAAGATGAAGATGGACATCGCCGACGAGCAGATCGACGTGATGTCCAGAACGTTCCTCGGGCTCACGCTCAGCTGCGCCCGCTGTCACGACCACAAGTTCGACCCTGTCCGGACGGCGGACTACTACGCACTCGCGGGCATCTTCCGGAGCACGAGCCTCATCACGGACTACAAGCCGCGCCCCGCGATCCTCTACGAAGCCGTGCTGCCGGGGCCGGTCAACGAGGAGGTCCGGGCGGACTTCGCGAAGAGGGTCGCCGCGCTCAAGGAGGAGGCGTCGGCCGCCGCGGCGGACCCGAAGAAGGGCAGGGCGCTGGGGGAGCAGCTGAAGAAACTGCAGGCCGAGGGACCCGTGCTCCATCGCGCGATGAGCCTCATGGAGACCCGGCCGCGCGACCTGGCCGTCCACATTCGTGGAAGCCACCTTGCGCTCGCGAAGGAGACCACTCCGCGCGGATTCCCGAAAGTTTTCGAGGGCTCGATCAGACCCCCGACCGTGGATCCGGCCCGGAGCGGCCGGGCCGAACTCGCGGCCTGGCTGACCGACCCCGCCCATCCCCTCACCGCGCGGGTCATGATCAACCGGATCTGGCAGGGCCACTTCGGCGAGGGGCTCGTCCGGACGCCGTCGAATTTCGGCCTGGCCGGCGAACGGCCGACCCACCCGGAGCTGCTCGACTGGCTGGCGAAGGAGTTCCTCCGGCAGGGCTGGTCGATCAAGGGGATGCACCGGCTGATCCTGACGTCGGCCGCGTACCGCCGGTCGAGCGCGGCGGACGCCCGGCACCTGGAGAAGGACCCGGAGAACCGGCTCCTGGCGCGCCAGAACCGCCGCCGCCTCGAGGCTGAATCGATCCGGGACGCGCTGCTGTCCGTCGCCGGGGCGCTCGACCTCGAGATGGGCGGGACCGTGAAGGGCGCGCCGCAGGGGAAGAGCTACTTCAAGGCCGACTCGAAAAACTATCTCGTGCCGCGCCGCACCGTGTACCTGCCCGTGCCGCGGCATAACCCGTACGAGCTGCTGGCGATCTTCGACTACTCGGACACCGCGGTGCACCTCGAAAAGCGGCCCGCGACCATCGTCCCGCAGCAGGCGCTCTTCATGATGAACAACCCTCTGGTGCGGCAGCAGGCGAAGGCCGTGGCGGAGGGCCTTCTCAAGACGGACGAGGCCGACGGGGCCCGCGTCCGCCGGGCGTGGCTCCAGCTGTTCTCGCGCCCGGCCTCCGAAGGGGAACTGCGCGCGGTGCTCTCCTCCCTGGACCGGTTCGCGAAGCAGGGCGCGGCGCCGCCCGCGGCGTGGACGAACGTCGTCCACTCCCTGATGGCCTCGAACGAATTTCTCTGCGTGGAATGACGCCATGATGACGCGGCGGCAGATGCTCCAGCAGTGCGGCGCGGGATTCGGCGCGCTGGCGCTGACCGGCGTGCTGGCGGAGGCCCGGCAGGGCGACGACCTGGCGCCCCGCCCGTCCCCATTCCCCGCCCGCGCGAAGCGGGTCATCTTCCTGTTCATGCACGGAGGGCCGTCCGCGGTCGACACGTTCGACTACAAGCCGCTGCTGCTCCGCGACAGCGGAAAGCCGCTGCCGTTCGCGAAGCCGCGGGTGGTCTTCGCGGAGACGACCAACCTGCTCCGGAGCCCCTGGGAGTTCCGGCAGCACGGGCAGTCCGGAGCCTGGGTGAGCAGCCTGTTCCCGAATGTCGCCCGCCACGCGGACGACCTGGCGATCGTGAAGTCGCTCCACGGATCGAACCCCGCCCACGGCGGGGCCTGCCTCAAGATCCACACGGGGTCGGACACATTCGTGCGGCCGAGCCTGGGGGCCTGGGTCAGCTACGGCCTGGGCACGGAGAACCGCAATCTTCCGGGGTTCATCACGCTCAATCCGACCCTCGGTCACGGGGGGGTGCAGAATTTCGGCGCCGGGTTCCTGCCGGCGATCCACCAGGCGACCCGGATCGCCCTGCCGTCGGACGCGAAGTCGGCGGTCTCGATCCCCAACGCCACGAACGCGGAGCTCTCCGCCGGCGAGCAGCGGCTCCAGCTCGATCTCGTGCGCGAGCTCGGGCGGCTGCAGCAGGAGCGGACCGGGGGGGCCGACGCGGCCCTCGAGGCCAGGATCGAGTCCTTCGAGCTCGCCTTCCGGATGCAGGGCACCGCCCCGGGGACCATGGATCTGGGCAGCGAGTCGGAGGAGACGAAGCGGCTGTACGGCCTGGGGGTGAATCCGACGGACGCGTTCGCCCGCCAGTGCCTGCTGGCGCGCCGGTTCGCGGAGGCAGGCGTCCGGTTCATCCAGGTGACGCACGGGTACTGGGACCAGCACAGCGAGCTCCGCTCCAAGCACGCGCAGCTGGCGGCGGAGGTGGACCGTCCCATCGCCGGGCTGCTCTGCGATCTGAAGGCACGGGGCCTCCTGGAGGACACCCTGGTGATCTGGGGCGGCGAGTTCGGCCGGACGCCGGTCGCGCAGGGGAAGGACGGGCGGGACCACAACCCCCACGGCTTTACGTGGTGGCTGGCGGGGGGCGGCGTGAAGGGCGGTAGCTCCCACGGCAGCACGGACGAGTACGGGTTCTACGCGGCCGAGGACAAGGTCCACGTGCACGACCTGCACGCGACGGTCCTGCACCTCCTGGGCCTGGACCATCTGCGGCTGACGTTCCGGCACGCGGGCCGCGACTTCCGCCTCACCGATGTCGAAGGCCACGTTGTCCGGGAGATCCTCGCCTGAGGGTCGGGGACCCGTCCCTCCCGGCCGTATTCCCGCCCCTTGTGACCGTGCCTCCGCCCCCCCCAAGAAGTGATTGCCCCAAGGGGGCCGGGCGGAGACGATGACGGGATGGACACCGAGTTCCTCATAGTCGGCGGCGGCATTGGCGGAGGGGTGCTGGCCGCGATGCTGGGGAAGTCGGGGCGCCGGGTCGTGGTCCTGGAACGCAATCCGGGGAGGACGCCGATCGTACGGCCCGAGGTGTTGTGGCCCTCGACCGTTGAGATCCTGACCCCGTTGCTGTCCCCGGCGGCCCTGGCGGAGGCGATGGTGCCGGTGAAGGGCCTCCGGGTGATGCGCTCCGGCGCCCCGCTGGTCGAGCTGACGTCACAGACGATCGCCGCCTCCGGCGTACAGCCATGGTCGACCGATCCCGGGGCGACGCGATCGAAGCTCCTGGAATCGGGCGCGTTCGAGGTGCGGCACGGCGTCGAGGCCGTCGAGGTGCTCAAGGAGGGGGCGCGCATCGCCGGCATCCGCGCGCGGGAGACCGGCAGCGGACGGGAATTCGACCTGCGGGCCCGCTGGACCGTCGGCGACGACGGCGCCCGGTCGACCGTGCGAGAGGCGTGCGCCATCGGGATGAACACGCGGCTGTTTCCCGTCGAGTTCCTGTGCTTCGGTTTCGACTGGCCCGCGTCGCTGCCGGCGGGCTGCCCGCACGCCTTCCTGAATCCCGCGGCCGGGCGCTCCTCGCTCCTGGTGCTGGGCGCCCTCCCCTTCCCCGGGGGAAGGGGCGCGGGGCTGGTGGCGGCGCTCGGCGCCCGGCTGAAGGAGGGACCGGAGCTGGAGGCCGAGGGGCGTGAGTTCCTGCACGGAGACCCGCGAATCGCGGATCTCACGCGGGGCAAGGTCTTCCCGCGCGACTTCGTCCGGGTAAAGCGCCCCTGGGGGCATGCGGAGCGCTACGGCACGGACGGAGCGGTGCTGATCGGCGATGCGATCCATCCCGTGAGCCCCGCCGGGGGACAGGGGGCCAACATGTCGGTGCACGACGCGCGAGTGCTGGCGGAGCTGTTCTTGTCGAACCATACCGGCCCGGTCGAGGAGTACGAGCGGCGCCGCCGCCCTGCGAACGAACGCTCGATCTCCATCACGCGGCGCGTCTCGGACGCCGTCGAAGGCAAGGGCATCGCCCGCGTGGCCCGGCGCTTCGCCCGGTGGCTGCCGAGGCTGGTGAACCTCCCGATCGTCCAGCAGCGCCTCCTCCGGGAGGCGTCGCGCGCCTTCGTCGAATGAACGGCCCCCTCACGGGCCCCGTTCCGAAGTTCCCCTCCTGCAGCTCCCCCGAAGGTGCCCCTCAGGTGTGCGGTCCGGCATCCACGGAGGCGTCCATACGTCCTGCGAAGCTCCTCCGCTGATCGAGGGGATCCGCAGGCTGGTGTCGGACGGGAACAGTTGAGGAGACGGATGTCCCGGCTGCGGGAGAAGAGACCCCGCAGCATGTGGAGCGGGCACACGCCCGCGAAGAAGATCGCCCCGTCGACCCAGAGGAAGGTCCAGAACTCGGGCTTTGCGTTCCCGAGTTTGCCCAGGATCGCGACCCCCCGGGCCAGGAGAACGGCGCCGATGAACCGCACTCCCGCCGGCCAGGTCACGGCGAGGAGCCAGGGGCGGAATAGCGCCCGGAGCAGCAGGGCCGGAGTCCTTCGGAGTCGCAGTGTCCGGCCGCTCTGCTGCTCCCAGGTGTAGGTGTGGACCGCCTCAAAAGGGAAGAGGGGGAAACCCCCGGGATCAGGCCAGCTCCACCGGACGTCCCGACTTCGCCGAGGCGTAGACCCCATCGATGATCTTCATGAGCTTGTGAGCCTCGGCCGGCACATTGAGGGGGGCTTCCTTGTCTTCCAGGACCAGGGCGAAGTTCTTGGCGGATCGGGTGCGTCCCATGGTCTCGTCCGGCTCCACGATGATGGTCCGGTTCACCGGGAAGCCGTTCTCCTGGGAGTAGACTTCGCAGGAGTCGATGCTGGTGGCATCGATGCCGTCCACTTTGAACAGGCGCTGGATCTTGCCGCCCGCCTTCTGTCCCTGGAAGACCACGGACACGACCTCCCGCTCGTTCATCTCGGCCCAGGAGTTGCGGAGGGACAGCACCTGGCCGCTCTTGAACGTCACGAAGGCATGGGCCGCCGCTTCAACGTCGGTGATGCCTTCCTTCACGTCCGGAATCCCCCAGGGCCCCTTGAACTCCTTGTTGTCGATCAGATCGCTGAAGGCCTGCCCCAGCACGAACTGGGGCTCGGGATAGCCCATGAAGTGGAGGGCGAGATCGACCATGTGGAGCAGATCGATCAGGGGGCCGCCGCCGGACAGCTTCTTGGTCGTGAACCAGCCACCGAATCCGGGGATGCCGTTCCGGCGGATCCAGGTGGCCTGGGCCGAGTTGACGCGGCCCACGGCGCCGCTCTTGAAGTACTCCCGCATGGCGTAGGACTCGGGGCGGGCGCGGTTGTTGAAGTTGAACATGAGGGTCTTGCCGGCCTTCTTGGCGGCGTCGGCCATCTGGCCCACGTCGGCGGCGTTCAGGGCCGGGGGCTTCTCGCAGAACACGTGCTTACCGGAGGCCAGCGCCTCCATGACGAGGGGATGATGGAAGGCGTTCGGGGTGATGATGGAGACGGCGTCGAGATCCTTGAGGGCGGCGTACAGGTCTTTCGTTTCGCCGAAGGTCTTGTCGACCCCGTATTTCTGCGATGCCTGCTTGGCGGCGGCGGGGCTCTTGTCGGCGATGGCGACGACCTCCGCCCCGGCGGCCCGAAACCCCGCCACGTGATAGGCCGCCATCCAGCCCGCGCCGATGATCGCGATTTTCTTGGGCATCGACCCTCCTTGACAATCCCCCGTCGGGGGACATCCCTCAGTCACCCGGGGAAGACCCCGGCGAAGGCCCCCAATATAGCCAACCTCGCGCTCCCAGATCAATCCAGCGATGCTTCCCGGGTCCGGGATCAGCAGTTCCGTAACCCGTAGTCCACGCTCGCCGTAAGTCTGGACCCGGCAAGGGTTTGGGCGCCAGCCGACGGGGCGGGCATATTCGCATTCGACGCCACCTCATTTTCTGCTTGCAA
>JAHFOZ010000406.1 GCA_023261405.1 Planctomycetota bacterium | reverse complement strand
CCCGGGAGTCCCTTCCCCTCCGCGCCCCCCGGCCGCGCGGAGGGGAAGGGACTCCCGGGCTTCCGTGCAGTTCATCGCAAGCTCCCCAAATCGATCCGTCCCGCCAGCGCCCGGAGGACCTTCTCGTGCGCCCGCGAGACCGCCATCTTCGCCGCCGAAAGGCTCACCCCGCAGAGCGACGCCGCCTCCGCGAAGCTGAACCCGCGGTACCGCACCAGGAGGAAGATCTCCCGCTGATGATCCGGCAGTTCCCCGACTCCCCGCAGCACCTCCCGCGCCAGCTCGCGGTCCGCCGCGGCCTGCGACGGGTCGGGATCGCCGGAGGTCCGGACGTCGGGCAGATCCATCGGGCGGAGCGGGTCGCGCTTCCGGCGGCGCCTCTCGTCGCGCGCCTCGTTGAGCGCGATCGTGAAGATCCACCCGCGCCGGTCGACCGGGGCGCGGCAGTCCCTGAAATGCGCGTGGGCCTTCATGAAGACCCGCTGGAAGCAGTCGTCCGCGCGCTCGCGGTCTCCGAGAAGGCGCAGCAGGTGGTTCCACACGGGCGCCGACCAGGTGCGGAAGAACTCGTCGAATTCGGGCATCCCCTATCAGGACGTGCGCCCCGGGGGAAAGGTCACTTCATTTCCGCCCAGTCTCCGCGCCGACGCGATACACTTCCGACACATGAATCCCGAGATCGTGGAAGGCGACCTTCTCGACCAGACCACCGAGGCGATCGTCAATGCCTGGAACCGTAACCTGATCCCCTGGTGGCTGCTCCTGCCCCAGGGAGTGTCCGGGGCGATCAAAAAGCGGGCGGGGCTGGAGCCCTTCAGAGAACTGAGACGCCACGGCCTGATCCCCCTGGGGGGCGCCGTGGCCACGGGCGCCGGGAAGCTGCCCTTTAAGGCCATCATCCACGTCGCCGGGATCGACGTGCTGTGGCGGGCGTCACGGGAGTCGATCCAGGGCTCGGTCCGGAACGCCCTGCAGGTCGCCGAGGGCCTCCCCGTGCGCTCGCTCGCCTTCCCCGTCATCGGCGCGGGGTCCGGAGGGTACGACGCGGCCGAGGCGGAGCGCCTCATGCTCGAGGCGTTCGCGGGAATCCGGACCGGGATGCGCGCCGTGATCGTCCGCTACCGGAAGACGTCGTGAAGGGCGCTCAATCTCGAACGACCCGCACGCCGAGCGCCTCGCGGACCGCCTCGCGGCGCGCGCGGCAGAGCGCGGCGTCCTCGCGCCGCTGGGCGTCGGGCGAGACGAAGAGGCTGGAGTAGCTGAAGACGGCGAAGCCCGCGCGGCACATCTGCATCTGCCGCACCGTCTGCCCCGGGGTGTCGTGCTTGTATGCGCCCACGCCGGGGATGCAGGCCGCGGCACCCCCGGCCCGGAAGAGATCGTACCCTTCGCCGATCTCCGCCCGGAAGTCGAAGTCGTCGGCGCTGTAGGTCATGGGGAAGACCGCGTCGACCAGGCCGCGGCGCACCCAGTCCTCCGCGTCCTGGAGCACGCGCGCCCGCGCCGCGGCGGTGGGATAGACCGCGGCCGAGAACATCGCCGCGGGCCGCGCTTCCTTCACCGCCTTGCGCATCGCCTCCACGGTCCGGGTCACCGCGTCGCGCCGGAAGGCCGCCCACGCGGCGGGGCTCTTCTCGGGGCTCTTCCCGAAGAGGGCCAGCGTCTTCCTGTCGTACGACCAGTCCCCCTCGATGAAGCGGACGTAGTCGAGATGGACCCCGTCCACCGGGTAGCGCGTCGCGAGGTCGCGGACCACCTCCACCAGGTGCTCGCGCACCGCGGGGAGGCAGGGGTTGAGGCACGTGTAGTGGTCGTTGAGCGCCTGGCGCTTTCCGTTTCTGCCGGCGACGACCCAGTCGGGGTGGCGCCACCAGACGTGCGTGCGGTCTGCCGGGGGCGTGGTCCCCTTCCAGGCAGGCATCACGTTCACCCACGCGTGCAGCGCCAGCTTGTGCCTCCGCGCCTCGCGGCAGGCGACCTCGAGCGGATCGAATCCGGGGTCCCGGCCGTCGAAGCAGTCCGCCCACGGCTCAAGCTCGGAGCGATAGTACGCGTCCGCCTGGCCGCGCACCTGGAAGAGCACGGTGTTGAACCCGAGCGAGGCGGAGTTCGCCACGATCGTCCGGATGTCCGCCTCGGTCCGGTACTCGAAGCGCGTCACCCAGACGGCGCGCATCTCCTCGGGTCCGGAGGACAGCGAAAGGACCGCCCCCGCGAGCAGGAAAGCCTTCATGCGTCTCTCTCCTGCAACCCCGAGCCCCTTCGCCCTGCAGTCTTTATCGGCGCACCCCAGCTGGGGGCTCCACACAAAGCGGGGAAGAACTTCCGGCCTGTCGCGCCCCGTCGCCGGCGCTCCCTGGTGTCTTGGTGCCTTTGTGGTTCATGCCGCCTTCACCTCGCGATCACCGCCAGGTGCACCTCCGCCGCCCCCGCGGCGCGCAGCGCCTCGGTGCAGGCGTTGGCCGTGGCCCCCGTCGTGAGCACGTCGTCCACCAGGAGCACCACGCCCTTCACCGCCTTCGCCCGGTAGGCGCCCCTCGGGTTCGTGAGCCGCTCCTCGAGCGCCAGCTCCGCCTGCGGCTTCGTCCGCCGCAACTTCCGGAGCCGGCGCGCCGCGAAGGGGGTCCGCGCGTGGCGTGCCAGGCGCTCGGCCACCAGCTCCGCCGCGTTGTAGCCCCGGAAGAGCACCTTCCAGCGGGACATCGGCACCGGCACCACGAGGTCGAAGCGCCGCTCGATCCGCGCCGCCAGCCGCCTCCCGAACTCCTCGGCGAGGTGCCTGGCGCCCCGGAACTTGAATCCCAGGACGAGGTCCCGCATCCGCCCCTCGTAGCGCCCCAGCGCGGTCGCCCCCGCGAAGAGCAGCTCCTTCCCGCGGCATTCCGCGCAGCCCTTCCCGCGATCCGCCGCCCCGCAGCGCGCGCAGGCGGGGGGGGAGATCCACTCCAGCGTCCCGTCGCACGCCGCGCAGACCGCCAGCCGCCCCGCCCCGCCGGCGGGTCCCCGGCAGGCCGCGCATTCCCTCGGATACAGGAGGTCGAGCAGTTCCACGGTTTTCGCTTGTGCGCAGGATAAGGCACCGATAGACTCTCGTCCACACATGAAGAAACGCATCCTCTCGGGCATGCGGCCCACGGGGAAACTGCACCTCGGACACTACTGGGGCGTCCTCACCAACTGGGTCGCCCTCCAGGAGGAGTTCGAGTGCTTCTACATGGTGGCCGACTGGCACGCCCTCACCAGCGAATGGAAGGGCGGCAGCGCCCGGGCCATCCCGGGGAACGCCCGCGACAACGTCGCCGACTGGATCGCCGCCGGCGTGGACCCGGAGAAGTCCACGATCTTCGTCCAGTCCGCCGTCCCCCAGCACGCGGAGCTCCACCTCATCCTCTCCTGCCTCACCCCGCTCGGGTGGCTGGAGCGCGTGCCCACCTACAAGGAGGCCCAGCAGAAGCTCGCCGAGAAGGGCGTGGACAACTACGCCTTCCTCGGCTACCCCGTCCTCCAGGCCGCGGACATCCTGCTCTACAAGGGCAACGTCGTCCCCGTGGGGGAGGACCAGCTGCCCCACCTGGAACTCACCCGCGAGATCGCCCGCCGCTTCAATTCCAACTTCGGCGCGGAGGTCTTCCCCGAGCCGCAGGGCCGGCTCACCCCCAACCCCCGCCTCCAGGGCCTCGACGGCCAGCGCATGTCCAAGAGCTACGGCAACACGATCGACCTCGGCGAGGACCCCGCCGCCGTCGAGAAGAAGGTCAAGGGCATGTTCACCGACCCCAACCGGAAGAAGCGCTCCGACCCCGGCAACCCCGCGATCTGCAACGTCTTCGCGTACCATGGGATCCTCAACGCGAAGGAGCGCCACGCGCGCATCGAGATGGACTGCCGGGAGGCGAAGATCGGCTGCGTGGAGTGCAAGGCCGAGCTCGCCGGCAAGATGCTCGACTGGGTCCGCCCCCTGCAGGAGCGCCGCAAGGCCCTCCTCTCCGATCCCGCGAAACTCGACGCCATCCTCGAGCGCGGCAATGCCCGCGCCAGCGAGGTGGCCGCGCAGACGATGAAAGAAGTGCGGGAGGCGGTCTTCAGCAGCCGATGATAATCTAGCTCGTAGCTGATCGCTTGCAGCTACCCGCTCATCGCTACAAGCTCGTTTGAGAGGGGTCGCATGTCCGAAGTCCCGGCCTGCAAACTCAACCTCGACAACTACTACGGACCGCTGGACCTCCTCCTCCACCTCGTCAAGGAGACGGAGGTGGACGTCACCGCCATCGCCCTCACCCGCGTCTGCGAGCAGTACATCGGATTCCTCTCCGCCATGGAGAAGCTGGACATCGACCTCTCCGGGAACTTCCTCTCCCTCGCCTCCCAGCTCCTCCTCATCAAGTCCCGCGCCCTCGCCCCGCCCGAGGTCGTGTCGCAGGAGGAGGGGGCCGAGGGGGAGGAGGAGCTCGAGGGCGACGCCTCCCTCGAGCTGATCCGGAAGCTCCTCGAGTACAAGCGCTTCAAGGACCGCGCCCGAGCCCTCGACCACCTGGGCGCCGAGCGCCTGCGCCGCTTCTCCCGCCCGCACATCCGCCTGGAGGGCGAGACCGAGCAGGAACCCCTCCGCAACCTCGAACTTTGGGACCTCGTGCTCCTCTACTCGAAAGTCGCCAAGGGGATCCGGCTCGACGCCGTAATGTCCATCCTCTACCGGGACATCCCCCTGGAGGTCTTCTTCGAGAGGATCCTCAACACGCTCGCCGTGAAGAAGGTGGCCACCTTCACCGAGCTCATGGACGACCCCAGCGATCGCTCCCAGCGCCTCGGCAACTTCCTCGCCATCCTCCAGCTCGCCAAGGAGCAGCAGATCCTCATCGAGCAGGACGTGGACCGCGGCGAGATCCGCATCGAGCTGGCCCAGAAGACCTCCCCCC
>JAHFOZ010000405.1 GCA_023261405.1 Planctomycetota bacterium | reverse complement strand
TTCATGGCCAGGTACATCGTCACGCTGTGGTCCGGCTCGCTGACGGCATCGTCGGAGGCATGGACCAGGAAGAGCGGGGGCGCGCCGGAAGCCGGGCGAATGGTGGGCGAGAGCTCCTCCTTGCCCTTGACCTTGAAGTAGCCCGAGTAGAGCATGATCCCGAAGTCCGGCCGGCAACTGACCGCATCCGCCTCGTCGATCGGTTCGTAGGCCCGCTCTTCAAAGTGGGTGGCTGTCGCGCCGACGAGGTGGCCGCCGGCGGAGAAGCCTACCATCCCAATTTTACCTGGATCGAGCCCCCACTCCGGGGCGTTCCGGCGCACCAGGCTCACGGCCCGCTGGGCGTCCTTGAGCGGCCCCAGGGGCGGCTCGCCCATGACATCGCCCTTGCGGCGTGGGCAGCGATACTTGAGGAGGATGCCGGTCACGCCGATCGAGCTGAGCCAGGCGGCCACTTCTTCCCCCTCGACATCCCAGCCCAGATTGTGGTAGCCGCCGCCGGGGCAGATGATCATGGAAACCCCGGTGTCCGCTCCCTTCGCCGGCGAGTAGATCGTCAGGGTTGGCCGGGTGACGTTGGTCAGCCAGCGAGTCGGCTTACCCCCGACGAGATAGGGCTTCCCGTTGATCTTCAGGTCGAAGAACCTCTCCTCTGCCGGGATGCCGACGTCCCCGGGGGCCTGGCCCGGCCAGAGGTCGATGACCCGGGGCGAGTCGGCGGAAGGTGCGGGCCCGCCCGTGCACGAACAGATGGCCAGAAACATAATCGCCCCGCTGCGGTTCATCACGCGCCTCCCGAGCTCCCGTGATCAGGGTTTCTGGACTTCACAAGAACGATGTCCTTCCCATCTGGCGCATTCCAACCCAAACCGACGGCCGACGGCCTGCTTCCCGCCCGATGCAATGGTACCCCGTCGAACGCCAGAAGGAGGGTCCCGGCCGGCTGGGATGAGCCTCCGCTGAAGCCGGAATAACTTCCTCCCGCCCAAGCGTTCCGTATCATATGCATCTGGAATTGGAGGGTTCATTCATGATTCGTCTGTCGGGTCTGGCATTCCTCCTGGCCGTCTCCGCCCCTGCCTTTTCGCAGGAGGGCGACACGGCGCTGATCGGCAAGGCCGTGAAGGACTTCAAGCTGAAGGACCTGCTGAAGGACCAGGAGACGCTCCATTCGATCGCGGAGTACAAGGGCAAGAAGCACGTGGTCCTGATCTGGATCAGCGAACAGTGCGACGTCACTTGGCGCTACGAGAAGCGCACCGGCGAACTCATGAAGCAGTTTGGCAAGGACGTGCAGTTCTTCGCCGTGGCGGGCAGCAGCGCCGACACGCCCGTGAGCATCCGCAAGTACGCCGAGTCGAAGAACTACGGCATGCCCGTGCTCGACGACGTGAAGAGCCGGATGACCCAGTACTTCGGGGTTAAGGTCACCCCCACGTATCTCGTCATCGACAAGGAAGGTGTCCTCCGGTATCGCGGCGCCTGCGACGACCTCCAGTGCGGCGGGAGCTACAAGGCCGAGGAGAGCGCGGCCAAGGAGAAGTACGTCCAGGACGCCCTCAAGGCCCTGCTCGAGGGCAAGGCCCCCGCGGTCACGGAGAAGAAGGGAATCGGCTGAGGCTTCACCCCACGGGCTAGTTAGCCCGACCCAGACGCAGAGATCCGGGGGCGGGCGGTGCGAGCCGCCCGCCCCTTTTTCCATGAGAACGATCCTCCTCCTGGCGCTCCTCCTCCCCGCGACTGTGCCCCGCGACGACCGGGACCGCTCCCCATATGACGTGGCCCTCTCGTCCGACGGCCGCTGGGCCCTTGTCGCAAACGCGACCTCCGATTCCGTGGCCCTCGTGGACCTCGAAGCCGGGAAGGTCGCAGCCGAGGTGCCCGTGGGCCGCCGGCCCTTCTCGCTGGCCTGGCAGGGAGCCACCGCAGCCGTCACGAACTGGCTCTCGGATGACCTCACAATCCTAAGGATCGAGCCCCCGAAGCTCGCGGTCGCGGCCACGGTGCCGGTGGGCGACGAACCCCGCGGGGTCGCCCTCGCGGCCGGCCGCGCGTACGTCGCGCTCTCCGGGGAAAACGCCGTGGCCGTAGTGGACCTTGCCTCGCGCGCCGTGACGAAGGCGGCCACCGGCGACGAACCCTGGCACCTCGCGCTTGCGGGCGACCGGCTGGCGGTCTCCTGCTCGAACTCCCAGGACGTGCGCGTCCACGAGGCCCCCTCGCTCAAACTGCTCCACCGGGTCGAGATGCGCGGTCACAACCTGCGCCGGATTGCAGCCGCGCCGGACGGCTCCGTGGCCTATGTCTGCAACATCGCCGAGCGCGGGCGCCCCGCGACCAAGGACAACATCGACCGCGGCTGGGTGGTTGCCAGCCGCCTGAGCCGGGTGCCCCTCCGGGAGGAGAGTTTCCGCGAGGCGGTCTCCCTGGACCCGCGCGGCAAGGCCGTGGCGGACGTGGACGGCGTGGCGGTGAGCCCGGATGGTAAGGCCCTCGCCGTGGCGGCGGGCGGGACGCACGAATTGCTCCTCCTTCGCCTCCCCCTGCCCTTCGTGGCCTTCGGCGGCCCCGGCGACCACATCGATGCGGACCTCCTCAAAGACGCCACGCGCTTCCGTCGCGTGGACCTCGGTGGACGCCCCGTGGCAGCGGCCTTCGCTCCTGACGGCCGGACCGTCGTTGCGACCAACTACCTCTCAAACTCGCTCCAGGTCGTGGACTTCGAGACCGGCAAGGTGACGCGAGCGATCCCCCTGGGCGGGCCGGCGGAGCCCTCGCTCGCGCGCCGCGGCGAGTCGATCTTCTACGACGGCAGGCGCTCCTTCAACCAGTGGTACTCCTGCCATTCCTGCCACGTGGACGGCCACACCAACGGATCGGCGTACGACACGATGAACGACGGACGCTACGGAAACCTGAAGAAGACCCTCAGCCTCCGTGGCGTGGCGAAGACGGGGCCGTGGACCTGGCACGGCTGGCAGACCGACCTCAGGAATACGCTGGCCCACTCGCTCCGCACCACGATGCAGGGACCCGAGCCAAAGGCGGAGGACCTCGAGGCCCTTGCGGCCTTCCTCGCCACGATCGATTTCGTCCCACCGGCCGGACCGCGCGATGAACCCGCCCGCCGCGGCGAGGCGCTCTTCAAGAACCACGGCTGCTCCACCTGCCACGAGCCTCCCGACTACACGACCGGCGAGACCTACCGGGTCGGCCTCGAGGCGCCTGACGACGCCTACAGCGGATTCAACCCGCCCTCCCTCCGGGGAGTCGTCCTCCGCGGCCCGTGGCTGCACGATGGCCGCGCGCATACGCTCGGGGACCTCTTCGCAAAGCATCATCGCCCGTTCAAGCTCGCGGAAAAGCCGGACTTCACGCCAGAGGAACTGAAGGACCTGATCGCGTTCCTCCGTTCGCTGTAGGCGCGTATCATAGGGGTCCCGATTCGGAGGTCTCCCATGCGCCGCACCCTCTTCGCGTTCCTCCTGGCGGTCGCCCTCCCTGCCGCGGCCCAGCACATCGACTCGCAAGTCCGGGATCCGTTGGCCGCTGGGGGCACACCGGGCCCCGGACTCATGCGGCTCAGTGCTCAGGACGCCCCGCGCGTCCTCCCCCCCGGCAAGCTGCCGGCCGACGTGCGCCTGGAGCCCCCCAAGGACCTCAACGGGTACTTCCCCTTCGAAGTCCCCGCCACGCACGAGGCCTGGGAGAGGCGGGCGGCGGAACTGCGCATGCGCGTGCGCGTTTCGTGCGGCCTCTGGCCGGAGCCGGACCGTACGCCGCTCAAGGTCCGCATCCTGGGCAAGGCGGAACGCCCGGACTTCACGGCGGAGCGGGTGGTCTTCGAGAGCGTGCCCGGGCACTTCGTCACGGGGCTTCTCTTCCGCCCCAAGGGGAGGAAAGGCCCCTTCCCCGCAGTGCTCAGCCCGCACGGACACGAGGGACGGCTCTGGGATTACGGAGAGGCGAACCTCCGCAAGATGATCGACCAGGGGACGGAGCGCCACGAAAAGTCGGGGCGCTTCCCGCAGCTGGCCCGCGGCGCCACGCTCGCCCGGCTGGGCTGCGTGGTTCTCATCCACGACATGCTCGGGTACGCCGACAGCGTCCAGATCCCCGGCGCGGTGGCCCACAAGTTCGCCAAGCAGCGCCCCGAGCTGGACACCCCGGCGAAGTGGGGCTTCTTCAGCACGCAGGCGGAACTCCGCCTCCAGAGCATCCTGGGCGTCCAGGCGTGGAATTGCCTGCGCGCGCTCGATTTCCTGGCCGGGCTCCCGGACGTGGACGCGACGCGCATCGGCGTCACGGGGTCGAGTGGTGGCGGAACACAGACGATCCTCACCTGCGCGCTCGACCCGCGGCCGGTGGTCGCCTTCCCGCAAGGGATGGTCTCCACGTCGATGCAGGGAGGGTGCACCTGCGAGAACGCCTGCGGACTCCGGATCGGCACGGGCAATGTGGAGCTCACGGCGATTATCGCGCCCAAGCCCCAGGGGATGACCGCTGCGAACGACTGGACCAAGGAGATGCTGACCAAGGGGTTCCCCGAGCTCGAAAAGCTGTACGCGATGCTCGGGGCAAAGGGAGACGTGTCGTGCGCATCCCACGTCAACTTCCCGCACAACTACAACTCCGTCTCGCGTCACCTCATGTACTCCCTCTTCAACAAGCACCTCAAGCTCGGGCTCGCGGAGCCGATTGTGGAGCAGGACTTCGAACCGCTCACGCCGGCGGAGTTCACGGTGTGGGACGACACGCACCCCAAGCCCGCAACGGGGGAGGACGTGGAGACGGCTTTCCTGAAATCGGTGGCCGACGCTTCGGACCGCCAGCTCGCGGCGCTCGCGCCGGAGAAACGGCGTGATGTCGCGGCGGCCGCGCTGGACGTGCTGATCGGCCGACGCGTGCCCCCCGCCG
>JAHFOZ010000404.1 GCA_023261405.1 Planctomycetota bacterium | reverse complement strand
GCCTTCTACGTCAAGAAGTTCGACGCCCACCACTACGCGCACGTGGAGAACCTGGCGCTCTACTGGCACTTCGTGGACATCGTGTGGATCTTCCTCTTCCCGATCGTGTATCTACTCTAGGAGCCGGCCATGAGCGACCCCGCCAACACGAAGATCTACCGGAACGTCCTCGTCGGGCTCCTCATCGGGACGATCCTCACCGTCTGGATCGCCGGCGTCCACATGGGCCGGCCGATGAACCTGACGGTGGGCATCCTCATCGCCATCGTCAAGGCCTCCCTGGTGCTGTTCTTCTTCATGCACATGAAGTACGAGAAGCGGATCTGGCTGGGGATCGTGCTCTTCCCCATCGCCCTCGTCATGATCATCATCTTCTCCAACTTCCCGGACACGGCCCTGAACGACGAGAACCTCGTCCCCGCCGCCCAGAAGGTCGTCGTGCCGGGCGCGGGCGGGGCGGCGCATTGAGCGGGCTGCTGTACTCCCTGCTCCTCCAGTCCGGGAAGTGATGAGACGACGCCCTCAGCCCCCGTGAGGGGCTTGGTTACAAGATCAGCATCTTCCTGATGCTGGGCCTCGTCTTCGGGATCGCCGGGATCATCATCACGGTGGTCGTACGGACGATCGCCCGCGAAGGCCGTCAGGGCCCTCCCCCCGGCGGCGCGTAGAGCGAGTTTTCTGGCGTTCCCCCCGAAAGTTTGGTACTTCCGAAGGTCCCGGCGGAGGGGCCGGCGCCCCGCCCCGGCCACGAGACAGAGGAGGAGCCATGGCCGTCGACTTCAAGCCCGAGTACATGCAGCTCAGCGTGCTCACCGCGGCGCTCCAGGAACTCACCCCCCGCGACAAGCGCCGGAAGGACCCTGATCTCGCCATCGAGGACTGGATCAGGTTCGGCCGCGAGGTGGGCGTCCGCCGCCTGCAGATCTCGTCCGCCCTGGACGAGTCGCTGGCCGACGTGCCGCCCGAGGCGATGCTCGACCCCGTGGCCGACCACCTGAACGTCCTCAAGCCCTTCGACAAGAGCCGCGCGAAGCGGATCGAGTCGGCGCTCAAGGCCTCCGAGATGAGCTTCTCCGACATCGGCTACTTCGACAACATGCTCATCGGCGACGGGAAGATCCGCAAGACCAAGCACGACTGGATGGTCCGGCTCATGGACGCCGCCGTGCTGCTGGGGGCCAAGGCGGTCTGCGGCTTCGTGGGCCGCGACGTGACCCTGGACATGGACCAGAACCTCGAGGCCTTCGAGACGCTCTTCGTCCCGCTGCTCAAGGCGGCCAAGGAGCGCGGGCTCGAGTACCGCGTGGAGCAGTGCCCCATGCCCGGCTGGAACACCACCGACACCTGGCACAACAACATCGCTTACACCCCCGGGATGTGGATCCGGCTCCACAAGCTCGCGGAGAAGCACAAGGTGGGCGACCAGTTCCGCATCCACTACGATCCGTCCCACGCGATCCTGATGGGGCAGAACACCCGCGACCTCTTCCAGTTCCTGAAGGACGAGGGCTACAACTTCCTCATCGGCGGCTTCCACGTGAAGGGCCAGGTCTCCAACCCCAAGGGCATCGCCGAGTGGGGCTACGGCGGCCAGACCTGCGACCGCGGCGACCGGAAGGGCGGGAAGCCGGACCCGGACTGCCGCAAGCAGTCCGCCGCCTGGCTCAAGCAGGTGGTGCTCTGCACTCACGAGTTGCCCGGCACGGCGCGGCACGACCCGCTGGCCTACCTCCAGAACCGGACGGTGGACTGGCTGGACCACCAGCTCGCCGCGCGCGAGTGCCTCAAGTTCAAGCAGGGCGTCTCGAACGTCGACCTCGTGGTCGAGCACGAGTACCCGGACGCCCGCGTGCAGGACCCGAAGAAGCTGGGCCCCGTCCTCAAGGGCTCGATCGCGTTCACGCGCGCCATCGACGAGGCGGCGGCGAACATGTACGCGCTCCAGAGGGTGGTCGAGAGCCAGGGGATCAAGGTGCAGGGCGTGGGCCGGGAGGCCTACCGGAGTTGAGGCGCGCCATCCGTCCAGGGATATAGGGTGGGTGTTTGGGAGGAAAAGACATGGTCAGACACATCGCGGCGTTCGTGGGTCTCGCGCTCCTGGCGGGCGGCGAGGCGGTTTCGCAGGGGGACAAGGCGTTCGGCCCGGACAAGGACGGCCTCATCGCGATCGAGGCGGAGCACCACACCGGCAAGGCGGACAAGGACCCGCACAAGTGGGTCGCCGTCAAGGAGCCCGCGGGCTTCTCGGGCGACGGGGCCATGGAAGCCAAGCCGAACGACGACGCGAACAACAACGAGGACTTCGTCACGCTGAGCCCGCGGCTCGACTACAAGGTCAAGTTCGCCAAGGCCGGCAAGTACCGCGTCTGGGTGCGCGGCTGGGGCAAGGGCGAGTCGGACAACTCCTGCCACGTGGGGCTCGAGGGCAAGGCCGTGGACTCCGCGGACCGCATGGGCGAGTGGCCGGCGGAGGAGTGGGCCTGGCTGAACGACACGCACGACGGCGAGCCCGCGGTCCTCGAGGTCAAGGCCGCCGGCACCCTGACGCTCAATGTCTGGATGCGCGAGGACGGCTTCGTGATCGACAAGATCCTCCTGACCCAGGACGAGAAGTACCAGCCCAAGGACAAGGGCCCCGCCGAGGTCCGCGAGTAGCCCGCCCCCTCCCCGGCGCATCGCCGGGCCTGTCACAAAAAGCCCCAGTCTCTTTTGTGACAGGCCGGTTCCGCCTTCGCGGCTCCAGGCTCCGGTTTCGCTTTGAGCTTGCATGCAATATGTCCATGGAACATAATTGATGTGCCCTGGACGGGCGTAAGGAGCGGGCCATGCCCGATACTTGGACCGGCGCCGGCGACGAGGCCGCCCTCCGGCTGCTCGCCACCCGCGTGCCGGCGATCCTCTGGAGCACGGACCGAGACCTCCGCGTGACCACCTGCACCGGGAGCCCCCTCCTGGGGCTCCGGAAGAAGGGGAGCGGCTTCACCCGGCTCACGATCCCGCTATGTTTCGGCATCGAGGAGACCGGGGGCGTGTCGGAGGCGGCCCAGCGGCGCGCCCTCGAAGGGGTCCCCGTGAACTACGACGTCGAGTGGAGCGGGAGATGGTTCCGCTGCCACGTGGCTCCGCTCTTGGATGCCCGGGGGGACATCTCGGGGGTCGTGGGCGCCGCGGTCGAGATCACCGAGTCCAGGCGCCTGGAGGCGGAGCTCATCCAGTCCCAGAAGATGGAGTGCATCGGGCGCCTGGCGGGGGGCATCGCCCACGACTTCAACAACCTCCTGACGTCGGTTCTCGGATACGCGGAGCTCGCGCTCCTGAAGCTCGACCAGGACCCTCCGCCGCGCCACGAGATCGAGTCGATCCGGGACTCGGGACTGCGGGCGGCCGAGCTCACGCGGCAGCTCCTGGCGTTCAGCCGGAAGCAGGTCACCCAGCCGCGCATCCTGGACCTGAACTCGATCGTGGAGCGTTTTTCGCCCATCCTGAGGCGCACCATCGGGGAGGATGTCGAGCTTCGGCTCGACCTCAGTCCGGAGCTCGCCTGCGTCCGCGCGGACCGGGGTCAGCTCGAGCAGATCCTGATGAATCTGGTCGTCAACAGCCGGGATGCCATGCCGACCGGGGGGATCGTCACGATCCGCACCGCCAATTGCGAGGCGACGGAGGAGGAAGCCCGGGTCCGGCCGGGGCTGAAGCCGGGTGCTTTTGTGGGCCTGTCGGTCGTGGATACCGGAGTGGGCATGGATGCCGCGACGCAGACGCACCTCTTCGAGCCCTTCTTCACCACCAAGGAGCTGGGCCGCGGGACGGGGCTGGGGCTCTCCACCGTGTACGGGATCGTCAAGCAGAGCGGGGGGTATATCGACGTCGCAAGCTCCCCAGGGCGCGGCAGCCGGTTCGAGGTGCTCCTCCCGCAGGTCGACGCGCCGGCGGACCTCAACAGCAGCACCACGATCCCCTCCATCCGGGATCCGAAGGGGGTCGAGACCGTCCTCCTCGTCGAGGACGAGCAGTGCCTCCTCCTGCTCGCGGGCCGCATCCTCACGGGCGGGGGCTACACCGTGCTCACGGCCCGGGACGGAGTGGAGGCGCTCGAGGTGTGCCGGAAGCATTCTGGCTCGATCCACCTGCTCCTCACGGACGTCGTGATGCCCCGCATGGGGGGCGCCGAGCTCGCGCGGGAAGTGCGCTCGCTCCGCCCGCCCTGCAAGGTGCTGTTCATGTCCGGCTACTCGGGCGACCACATCGCCAGCCACGGGGTGCTGGGGCCGGAGGTGATGCTCCTCGAGAAGCCGTTCACGGCCGATGCCCTTTCGGCGAAGGTCCGGAAGGCCCTGGACTGCCCCGCCTGAGCGCCGAGCCCCCCAGGTTCGTGACCCGGTCGCGCCCTTGGGAGTCGAGGTACTGAGCCGGGCGCTCCCTTCCGACTGCCCCTCCCGCAGGCAGATCGCCCAGCCTGTCACATAAGCCCCAGTCTCTTTTGTGACAGGCCGGTTTTCAATCCGGGAACAAACCTCTCTGACCGTTTTTGTTCCAGCAGATTTTTCGCTGCACTTCGGATTTCGTGTCGAGTTTTCGGGGGGTTTCGCCACTACTGGGGTGGAGAAGGGGCGGGCCTGGAGGATGGGATCCCGGGACGAGGTTACGAAACGTAACGTCCCCTTATGTGACTTAATAGGACGTATTAGAAAAGTGCTGGGCGCAAGCGGGTTGCGCCCCGGGGGGCGCGGCACGGAGTTTGCTCCTCCCCCGATGTGTGGCGCTGGAAACGATGGAGGCGACCCATGGTGAGCACGTTCCTCCTCCTGGTCCCCATGGTCCCCCTGGCGGCCTTCCAGGCCGCGACGGGCCGGCCCGGGTCGGTGCTCGAGCCTCGCGGGCCCGCGCCGGGCCCGGCTTCCCTCCCCCCTCCCTGCACACCTGGG
>JAHFOZ010000403.1 GCA_023261405.1 Planctomycetota bacterium | reverse complement strand
GGTCGGGGTAGAGCGATTGGGCGGTATTAGACCGGCGGGCCTGGGGAATGTCAAGGAAGCGAGGGGGTCACTCTTCGAGGCGCCAGCTGAAGTAGTAGGTGGTGTCCTTGGGCCACGGGGAGAGGGGACCCAGGGGGGCGACCTTCACGTAATAGAACCCGGGCTCCTGGGCTTCGAAGGGGATCTCACGCCTCCCCCGCACCTCTGCCCGCGTCACCTCGCGCTGAAGCGAGTCGTAGACCGTCACGTTCAGGTCCATGCCGGCGGTCGCGGGCCTCGAAAAGCCCAGCCGCACCTTGATCGGCCGGTGGGCCTGGCCGTCCTGGGGCGCGTGCCCGTGGCCGTCGTCCCCGGGAGGCATGACCTGGAGCATGAAGTAATCCACGTCCTCGCCGGGGGGCTCCAGGTCGGCCTCGGGGAGGTCCCCGGCGCGGATGTAGGTGGCGAGCTTGAAGGAGTCGTTGCATTCGGTGGGATCGACGCCGCGGGACGTGCGCGCCGCCTTGCGCTTGAGCCGGTTGATCGGGCTCTCGGGGTTCCCTGGGTGCCAGAGGAAGTGGTCGTCGAGCGAGCCGGCGCCCCCGCCCATCGAGACGAGTTCCAGGAGCTTCAGGAAGGCCGCGCGTTCGTCCGCGTGGAGGCCGCTCTTCCGGGCGCGGTCGTCCAGGTCGACGGCCTCTGGGAGGCCGCTGTAGAAGGCGAGCCAGTCCTTGTAGAGGGGCGAGATGGTCCCCTCGTACCTTTTCAGCATCCCCGCGGTGTGTTCCGCCGTGCGCCGGAACGCCGCTTTGGCCTCGTCGAGGCGGCCGCTCTGCCAGTCGTAGATCCCCTGGAAGTAGAGACATTCCCGCATGGCGCCGTCGAGCGTCATGGGGTAGATGTACAGGCCCACCTGGGTGAGCTGGTGGCCTTCGCTCGTACGGTCGAGATCCGCCTTGGCGCGCTCCAGCCAGAAGACCGCCAGCTCGAAGGCGCTCATGGGACGTTCGATCTTCTCCCGGTCCTGGAGGAGCGCCTGGAGCTCGCGGTCCTCCTCGATGCGCTTGAGCAGCGCCAGTTCCAGGCGGCTGTCGCGCCACGTGGGCTTGTGGGCGAGGGTGCGGGCGATCTCGTACTTCAGGTAGGCTGAATCGGGGACGTTGGTGGTTCCCTTCCGAAGCCACGTCAGCCCGAACTCGACCCACTCCCAGGCGCGGGAGTCCTCGGTCCACTGCCTGGATTTCTCGTCGTTGAATCCGTTGGCCACGTTGTACGCGGAGTGCCAGCCCAGGTGGGCCCAGACCTCCGGGTTCCGGGGTTGGACCATGGAGATGAGGTGCAGGATGTTCCGCTGCTCGTACCAGCGCCGCTCGTCCTCGACGGCCTTGAGCTGGATCCAGAGGATGTCCACCCAGATGGCCCTCATGGCTCCGAGGGAGAGGGAGGCGATGTAGGCGGGCAGCACCTCGCTGGCCTTCATGTGGGCCACTTCCCGGAACGGCTTCAGTTCCTCCACGGTCTCCGGCTGCGCGTCCAGGCCGCACCTCTGGACGACGACGAGCCCCGCCACGAGGAATCCCAGGACCAGCCAGCGGAGGGGCGTCACTATCCGAAGTCCTTGAAGGACATGATGAGGACGCCCAGGAGCGTGAGGACGAGGAAGTGCGGCGCGACGCCCGCGGCCGCCTCGCCCAGTTCCTCCCAGGACACGGCACGGTCCTTCAGGAGCCAGAGGGAGAAGTCGAACCGCTTGAAGTCTGGCACGATCTTCAGCACCGCGCGGGAGGAGAGCGTCGAGAGGCGGAGGACCCATGGGGGAAGATCTTCGGGGGTGTGCATCTGCTCGCCCTTCTCGGTGCCCTGGGCGGCCTTGATCTGGTCCAGGGTCTGGTCGATGTCCCGGGCGCCTTCCAGGACGTACCCGTGGAGATTCCCCATGATGTAGAGGGTGATCCCCAGGAGGACGCTGATCGGCGCGGAGAGGACGGTGGAGGCCATGAGAGTGAGCGCGGTGACCAGGAGGGACTGGAGGAGGGCCAGCGTCAGGCCCCGGGCGAAGTTGAGCTCGAAGTTCGCCGAGCGATGGTAGATCACCACGGAATTCCGGACCCCCGCCACGAGGCCGTCGCTGTCCAGGCAGGAGACGCCGATGCTGAGGTCGCCCCCGGTCCCGAGGATATCCCTGGAGATGTCGAACTCGGCCTCCTCGTTGGTGTTGAGCTGGGGGAGGATCTTCTCGCTCTGGCGCTTGAGCTCGTGGTTCAGGACGCGGAAGCGCACCGCGCCGGAGGAGCGGTATCCGTCGGTGGGGGAGGCGATCTGGATCTTGGCCAGGACCGAGATGCGATCGGGGAAGTCCGCGGCGCGGAGGCCATTGAAGTGCCAGATGAGGGTCGCCTCGCCTCCGCCCAGGGCGAAGAGCTTGTCGGGGTTGGCAGGGATGGGCTGTCCCTTCACGGCCTCGAACTCGGAGGCCGTCAGGCGCGGGTAGGCGACGAGGGCGGGGAAGGCATCCCCGGACAGGAGCTTGACGATGCGGATGTAGCCCACGGTGATGAGGCCCATGGAGGCGATGAAGAGGGTGACGAGGATGGAGAACCCGAGGAGGCGTCCCAGGAAGAGGGTGGGCTTGGAGAGCGGCTTCGAGGCCAAGTAGTAAACGCGTTTCTGCTCGAAGTCGCCCGGCAGGGAGAAGGCGGCGAGGAAGAGCACGGCGATGGCCGTGAAGAGTCCCGTGATGCTTAGGGAATGGGACTCCATCACCCGCAGCCGCCCGATCATGTTGAGGGAGGGGAAGAAGGCGGCGGAGATCTGGAGGGCGACCGCGAAGAGGAGCAGGACGAAGAAGATGATGCGGCGGCGCAAGGCTTCCTTGAGGGTCAGCGAGGCGACGGCCCAGAGGCGGACCCACGAGGTCGTCATTTCCGCTCCTCCCCCTCCTTCGCCGGGGGCCGGTAGGTGAGCCCGTCGCCGCTCTCCTGGACCGTGCGGAGGAAGACGTCCTCGAGGGTCTCGAGCGTGTTCTCCGAGCGCACCAGGCGCGCCCCTTCGGCACGGGCGAGATCCTCGATCCTGCGGCGGCCCTGCTCGGAAAGGTCCTTGAACGTCATCGTGATGGAGTCTCTCTGCACGAGGATGTCGCGGACCGCGCCGTACTTCTTGGTCTGGCCCTGGTGGAGTATGGCGATGCGGTCGCAGATGTCCTGCACGTCGCCCAGGAGGTGGCTCGAGAGGAGCACGGTCTTGCCCCGGCGTTTGAGGTCGAGGATGAGATCCTTGATCTGCCGCTGGGAGATGGGGTCGAGGCCGCTGGTGGGCTCGTCGAAGATCACGAGGTCGGGATCGTTGATGAGGGCCTGGCAGAATCCGACGCGGCGGGTCATGCCCTTGGAGTATTCGCGGATCTGGCGCTTGCGCGCGTGCGCGAGCCCGAAGCGCTCGATGAGCTCGTCGGCCCGCTTCTTGCGGGTCGCGCGGTCGAGGTGGAAGAGCCGCCCGAAGAAGTCGAGCGTCTCATCGGCGGTGAGCCAGTGGTAGAGGTAGGATTCCTCGGGGAGGAAGCCGAGGCGGGCCTTGACGCCCACGTCGGTGGGCGGCTTTCCGAGAACGGTCGCCTGGCCTCCCGTGGGGAAGATGAGGCCTAGAAGCAGCTTAAAGGTGGTGGTCTTGCCGCAGCCGTTGGGGCCGATGAGTCCGAAGACCTCGCCGGGATCGATCCGGATGGAGAGCTGGTCGAGGGCCTTGTGCTTGGGACGTCCCCAGAAGTCCTTGTAGACCTTGGTCAGCGCGCTGGTTTCAATGACCGCCGTCATAGGGTCAAGGGCTCCTGCCCGACAAAAAAACCACGAAAAACGAGCCCTGCCGCCCATGGGCGGTCGACTCTTCCTCCGTGGCTCTGGTGTCCCCTCCGCGGGGCCGTCCCTCGGGGCGCCCCGCTCGCGTCCAGGCAGGCGCCGGGTAAGGCCCCCTACCGGAGGAGGCTGGCTTCTTTCTGCATCTTCCGGACGAGCTGGCGCTGCTGGCGGCGGCGCTTCTCGCTGGGCTTTTCGTAAAACGCCGTGCGCTTGATGTCCCGCGTCAGCCCCTCCTTCTCGCAGGCCTTCTTGAAGCGCTTGAGGAGCTGGTCGAGCGACTCGTTCATGCGTACCTTGACGCGGATCAAGCAATCACCTCGTCTTCCTGTAGAACGGCGGCAATTATAGCGCGACCCAATCGCGGGGGCAACCGATTTCTTGCGAGGTCGATTTCTGGTCGAGGGGGGGTCTCGGCTGCACGATTCCGCTGAAGGCGCGGCGCCCGGACGCCGATGATGTTCATGGGGGAAAAGTCATCCCACTTCGGTCGTCAGCCATAGGAGAGAGGGGCCATGAAGAACAAGGGCGGTTCGAGTCTCTACGAAGTCCTGAAGCACGCGTCGCATCCTTCCGACGATCCCGCGTCCGCGCCCGAGCCGTCCCACGCCTCGTCCCCCGCCGAGCCGGGTTCCGCCACCACGTTGCAGGATCGTCTTGCGGTGTACAAGGCAGCCAAGCTGGCCTCGGTCGCTCCGGCGCCCTCGCCGGCGGAGCCCGCGGTGGAGGGGCCTGCCGCGCCGCCCCAGCCCTCGATCTTCCTGACCCCGGCTCCGGCGCCGGTCCCGGCCAGGATCTCTTCAACGTCCGCGCTGCTGTCCGTCGCCACGCCGGCGCCCCGGGGACCGGGCGAGCGCGCCTTCCGGGTCACCTATAACACCGCCGTCTTCGTCGGCCTCGTGACGGTGGGGCTGCTCTTCATCGCCTATGCCGTGGGGATGCAGTCGGGAAAGTCGAAGGCTGCCGAGACGGCCGCGGTCGATCCCGCCCCGCCTCCGATCCTTCCGTCCAAGCCAATCGAGAAGCCGGCCTCCCCGATTCCGGCCCCGGTGTCGAAAGTCTATGCCCTGCACCTGGCGGAGTGGCCCATCCGGACCAGCCAGGAGAACCTGAAGGCGATGGCCG
>JAHFOZ010000402.1 GCA_023261405.1 Planctomycetota bacterium | reverse complement strand
GGTCGTTCATCGAATGGCTTGAGAAGGACCTCCTCCCGCGCAGCGTCCCCGGATTCGCCATCGGCCGCGAGGCGTTCTTGGCGAAGCTCCTGTATGAGGAGATGGTCGATGTCCCCGTCGACGAACTGCTCAAGCGGGGTTATGCCTCCCTGCGGACCACGCAGGAGGACATGAGACGGATCGCCGGACAGCGGCCCGTGCGCGACCTCCTCCTGGAGACCTCCAACCGACACCCCGCGGCCGGACAGTTGCTCGACGCCACCCGGGCCACCCTGGAGGACCTCAAACGCTGGGCGGGGACCGTCGTGGACATCCCCGCCGATGCCGCCTGCAAGGTGCAGGAGACGCCCGCATTCCGAAGGGCGCTCTCATTCGCCTCCATGGAGATCCCCGGACCTTTCGAGCGCAAAGCCACGGACGCCTATTACTCCGTGACGCTTCCCGACCCGGCGTGGGACGGGGAACGGCAGGCCCAGCACTTGCGCTTCTTCAATGCCTGCAGCCTCCCGATCATCTCCGTTCACGAAGCGTATCCGGGGCACTACACACAGTTCCTAGCGGTCCAGCGCTGTACCTCCAAAGTCCGGAAGGTCTTCGGCTGTGCCTCGTTCTCGGAGGGCTGGGCCCACTACTGCGAGCAGCTGTACGCCGAGCGCCCGGAAGCCTCGCCCGAACTCCGGCTGCAGCAGGGCTCGCTCGCCCTGCTCCGGATCTGCCGCTACATCGCGGGCATCGAGATGCATGTGAACGGATGGAGCCGTGAGCAGGCGGCGGACCTCTTCGTGAATGAGGGCTGGCAGGAGCGCGCGGTCGCCGAACGCGAGGCGCTGCGCGGGACGAGCGATCCCACCTACCTCGTCTACACGCTCGGCAAGATGGAGATCCTCCGACTCCGGGAGGAGGTCCTCCGGACGGGGAAGGGGCTCCGGGACTTCCATAACGAGTTCATCCGGCATGGATACCCTCCCATCCGGGTCATGCGGATGATCCTCCTGGAGGGGCGTCCCCGATGAGCCCCCGGGGGCTCTCTCACCTTGGACCGGACGGCTCCGCGCGCATGGTCGATGTCGGGGCCAAGCCCGCCACCCACCGGGTCGCCGTCGCCGGGGCCAGCGTCCGGATGAAGCGGTCCACGTGGGACCTGATCCGGAAGGGGCGGGCCTCCAAAGGGGACGTCCTCGAAGTGGCCCGCATCGCCGGGATCGGCGCGGCGAAGCAGACGGCGAGCCTCATCCCCCTCTGCCATCCCATCGCCCTCACCCGGGCCGGGATCGATTATTCGCTCAGCCCCGGGCGGGTGTCGATCCGCGCGCGGGCCGAGGCCATCGACCGCACGGGGGTGGAGATGGAGGCCCTCACGGCGGCCGCCGTCTGTGCCCTTACGATCTACGACATGTGCAAGGCTATTGACAGGGGGATGACAATCGGTAGAATCTGCCTCCTCGAGAAGTCAGGCGGGAAGAGCGGCCGATTCATGAGGCAAGGGAAACGGAAGCGAAAGCCGTAACGGTTCGGCGGGCTCGCCACGAGTCTCCTCCCGCTCTCTTCATCGCCGTGCCCGTTTCGAGAAGGACTCCCCCATGAGCAAGACGTATCGCGTCGCCATCGTCGGCGCCACGGGCGCCGTGGGCCTCAAGTTCATCGAGTGCATCGAGCGCCGGAAGTTCCCCGTCTCCGAGGTCGTGCTGTACGCTTCCGAGAAATCCGAGGGGAAGGTCCTGCACGTGAACGGCAAGCCCTGCCGCATCGTGGGCCTCCGGAAGGAGCGCGTCGAGAAGTTCGATTTCGCCTTCTTCAGCGCCGGGTCGGGAATCTCCACCCAGTACGCCCCGCTCTTCGCGGAGAAGGGCGGCGTGGTTGTGGACAACTCCAGCGCGTGGCGCATGGATCCCGGGACGCCCCTGGTGGTGCCCGAGGTGAATCCGCAGGACATCGCGAAGCACAAGGGGATCATCGCCAACCCGAACTGCTCCACGATCCAGATGGTCGTGGCGCTCAAGCCCCTCCACGACGCCGCGGGGATCACCCGCGTGGTGGTGTCCACCTACCAGGCCGTCAGCGGCGCGGGCGGACGGGCCCTCGAGGAATTCGAGAACGAGGTCCACGCCCTCGTGGTGAACACGACCCCGCCGAAGCGCGCGATCTTCCCGCGGCAGATCGCGTTCAACGCCATCGCCCAGATCCCGCAGAAGGACGCCTTCCTCCCCAACGGCTACACGGGGGAGGAGCACAAGATGATCGAGGAGACGAAGAAGATCATGGGGGATCCCTCGATCCGGGTGTCGCCGACCTGCGTCCGGGTCCCCGTGAAGAACTCCCACAGCGAGAGCATCAACGTCGAGACCCTCAAGAAGCTCACGGCGGCCGAGGCCATCGCGCTCCTGAGGAAGGCCCCGGGTATCGTCGTCTCGGAGACGCCCGGCGATTTCCCCACGCCCGCGGAGGTCAGCGGCCGCGACGAAACATTCGTGGGCCGCGTGCGCGAGGATTGGACCGTCCCCAACGGCCTCCATCTCTGGGTCGTGGCCGACAACATCCTCAAGGGGGCCGCGCTCAACGCCATCCAGATCGCCGAAGTGATCATCAGGAGCTAGCGGGATGGCGCGCAGGCGCAACCTTCGGATCGTCGTCGAGTACGACGGCACCCGATTCTTCGGCTGGCAGCTCCAGAAGGACAAGCCCACGGTCCAGGGCGAGCTCCAGCGCGCCGTGCAGGAGATCGTGGGCCGGAGGACCCTGGTCGTGGGCTCCGGTCGCACGGATGCCGGGGTGCACGCGGAAGGCCAGGTGGCGAATTTCCATACAGAGAGCCAGATCCCCGCACGCAAGTGGCCCGAGGCCCTGAACGCTCACCTGCCTCCGGAGGTGGCGGTCCTGTCGGCCGCCGATGCGCCGCTGGAGTTCCACGCCCAATTCGCGGCCACCTCGAAGGTCTACCGGTACCGGGTCCTGAACCGCCCGTTCCGCTCGGCCCTGGACCGCGACCGGGTCCATCTCGTGAGGGCGCCGCTGGAGGCGGCAACGATGGCGGCCGCCGCGAAAATCCTCGAGGGGACCCACGATTTCCGCTCGTTCGGAAGCGAGATGTCGAAGAAGGAGAAGACCGTGAGGACCGTGATCTCCTTCGCCGTGGAAGCCCGGGCGCCTTACGTGGATTTCACCGTCCACGGGGACGGCTTCCTCTACAACCAGGTGCGCTCGATGGTCGGGACGCTCCTCCCCGTGGGGCTCGGCTCGCGCCCCGAGGGCTGGGTCGGGGAGGTTCTCGCGGCGTGTGACCGGGCGCGGGCAGGAGCCAACGTCCCTGCCAAAGGCTTGACCCTCGTCGAGGTCCGTTACGATGGGAAGCCCCGGCCGAGGCCCGCCGCGTCCGGGGAGGAGGAATGATGCGGACTTTCGCTCGCTTGATCGGCCTTGAATCCGTGGTATATTAGAAAGCCATGGCGATCGCCCTCATCTCGGACCTGCACTCGAACCAGGAATCGTTCAAGAAGGTCATCGAGGACATCAAGAGCCAGGGCATCACGACCATCTACTGCCTCGGAGACCTGGTGGGCTACGGGGCGGACCCGACCGTCATCGTGGACCAGTGCATGGAGTTCCCCGTCACCCTCATGGGGAACCACGACGAGGCGGTGCTCAACGAGGCCTACGGGTTCAATCCGGTGGCGAAGCAGGCGGTGCTGTGGACGCGCGACCAGTTGCGGCCCGGCTTCCTGTCCGGCAAGGCCAAGAAGGAACGCTGGAAGTTCCTGCAGAGCCTGAAGCTGACGCACAAGGAGGACGGGGCGCTCTTCGTCCACGGCTCCCCGCGGGACCCGACCATGGAATACGTCCTACGCTCCGATTGCGTGGACCTCACGGGCGGCGTGCCAGAGAAGATCCGGGACATCTTCTCCCGGTTCGACCGCCTCTGCTTTGTGGGGCACACCCACGACCCCGGGGTGATCACCGAGGAGTCCCAGTTCATCCAGCCCAAGGACTGCAACTACGAGTTTACCTTCGAGCCGGGAAAGAAGTACTTCGTCAACCTGGGCTCTGTGGGGCAGCCGCGCGACGGGGACACGCGGGCCTGCTACGCGATCTACCATGGGGACAAGGTCACCTGGCGCCGCGTGGAGTACGACTACAAGGCGACGATGCAGAAGATCTTCGACGAACCGCAGCTCGATCCGCGCGCCGGCGAGCGCCTGGCGCACGGCCGCTAGGAATCCCGGCCGCGGGGCCGGGTCAGGAGGTGGGCGATGAAGGTCACCCTCACCGCGCGCCACGCCGATTTCACCGAGATGATGAAGGAGTATGCCCTGGGGAAGGCCTCCCATCTGGAGCACTACTTCGACCACCTGCGCAAGCTGGAGGTCATCCTGGACGTGGAGGGGGAGCGCCGCTACTCCGCCGAGCTGATCGCGTCCGCGGTCAAAGGGCAGGTGCTCGTGTGCCACAGCGTGGACGATACCGCGATGGCCGCGCTCGACACCGCGGTGGCCAAGATGGAGCGCCAGCTCGTGAAATTCAAGGGGAAGCTGCGCGGGAGACACGGCGTCTCCGCCACTGCGAAGGGGGAACGGGCCGAACTCGTGGCGGGGGACAAGTCCGGCGACCTGTGGTGGTAAAGCGCGTTCCGGGGGCTTGACGCGCTTCGGGGCTTCGACTAGAATGTCCACCGCTCCATCAGACGAGGAACTCTTGAAGATTCTGGATTTCATACCCAGGAAAGCCATCGTCTGCAACCTCAAATCGCGTGACAAGCGGGGCGCCATCCAGGAACTCATCCAGACCATGCGCAAGGTCTGCGACGGGGAGAAATTCCTCGTGGCGGACATCGTGGACGCGGTCATCCAGCGGGAGAAGATCGGAACCACGGGGGTGGGCCGCGGGGTCGGCGTGCCTCATGCAAAGCTCGAAGGCATCCGCGGCGTCATCGGGGCGTTCGGGCGATCCGTGGAGGGCCTGGATTTCAGCGCGGTGGACGGGGAACCCGTCCACCTGATCTTCGT
>JAHFOZ010000023.1:17121-21487 GCA_023261405.1 Planctomycetota bacterium | reverse complement strand
AGGACCTCGTGCGAGACCGGTTTGGCGACCCCGACCCGGGTGTCCGCGAGACCGCCCTCCGACTCGCCGAGGGCGTCGACCTCCCGGCGCTCCTCCCCCTGCTCAAAGATCCAGCCCCCACGGTTCGCCTTCGGCTGGCGGCCCTCCTGGGGGCCTCCGACCACGAGGACGCGGTGCGAGCCTTGGGCGACCTCATCTTCGACCCCGCGAGCGACGACTGGATCCGGCATGCGGCGATCCTCTCCCGCCCGGACATCGCCCACCGCGTGATGGCCCGTGTCGCCGAGCGGGTGGGCAAGTCCGCGCAGGATTCCTCGCGGATGATCCCCTTCATCTGGAAGCTCTCTCAGGCCGTCGGCCTCCGCGACGACGCCGCGCAGATCCGCGCCGCGCTCGACCTCCTCCTTCCCACCCCCGACGGCCCCATGACCGACTGGCAGATGGTCGCCCTCGGCGGCGGGATCGTCGCGGGCCAGTCGCGCCGCCGACCCGCGCCCGGGATCAAGCTTCGCGAGATGGCCCCGGTCGACCGACTGGACCAGGCGCTCGCCGAGGCGGTGCGGATGGCGGAGGATCCGAAGATCGTCGATGGCACCCGCTACGACGCGCTCCGCGTCCTCGGGACGGAGACTGTCAATCCAAGGATCGATCTCCTGAGGAAGTACCTCTCGCCCCGGCAGTCGCCCGAGCTTCAGGACGGCGCGATCGCCGGCGTCTCCGACCTCTACATCGGCGCCGTCGCGTCCTTGATTCTCCTGGAGCACTGGCCTGCGTACGCGCCAGCGCAACGCCAGTCGGTCCTGGACGCCGTCTTCCGCAACGCCGAGCGTATCCCGCTCTTCCTGGAGGCCCTCGAGCAGAAGAAGGTGGCTCTGGCCGAACTGGGCGACAATCGCAAGGAGCAGCTCCGGCGGCTGTCGAATCCCGAGCTCAAGGCCCGCGCCCTCAAGATTCTGGAGGGGGACACGCGCGCCGACCGCAAGCAGGTGATCGAGGCCCGGAAGAAATGCCTCGATCTCCAGGGACGCCGCCCCGAGGGGATGGCCCTCTTCGCGAAGCACTGCGCCCAGTGCCACCCCGTGCAGGGCGTGGGCCCCGCGGTAGGTCCCGATCTCGTCCGCGTACGCAAGCGGGACAAGCCTGGACTCCTGATGGACCTGCTGGACCCGAACGCCTCGGTGGCGCCCAATTTCGTAGCCTACACCCTCGAGACCAAGGACGAGGTGATCCACAGCGGGCTCGTCGTCAGCCAGACGCCCGCCGCGGTGACCCTCCGCCTCGCGGGTGGCGCCGAGCGCACGATCCCCCAAGACCAGATCGAGTCGCTCAAGTCCACCGGCCAGTCGCTGATGCCCCCGATGTTCGAGACCGTGATGAGCGACCAGGATCTCGCCGACCTGATCGAGTACCTGCGCCAGATCCAATGATCCGGGACGCCAGGCTCGGATACAATCCAGTCAATGCCCAACCGGGTTGATCTTCGTCCCCTCCCCTCGGAGCGGGGGCGTCGCCGCGCCGTCGTCGCCGCCTCCTGCTGCTGCACCTGCTGCTGCTGCGTCCATTCCCTGGGCGGGATCGTCGGAGCCGCCCTTGCGACGGGAAGGATACGCCGGGCCGCCCCGCTCCCCGGACTGCCCGGGGATGACGAAGCCCGCTCGAAGCGCCACTGGGCTCTGTATCCCGTGTCCGTCTACTGGAAGGCCTGCGGCGCCGCCCTCGCCCTCTCGGTTGTCGTCTACTACTTCGCGATGAACGAGTCCATGCGTCCGCGGGAATGGGGATGGATGCTCCAGTTGGTCGGGATCGTGTTCCTGCCGATCGTCCAGCTCGCGGGAGGCTTCATCGCGATCCTCTGGGTCACGGTCTCCTCCCATCCCGACCGGTCTTCCGCACGCCACGCCGTGTGGAGGCTCGTCGGGTTTTCATTCTGGGGGGCGCTCATCGGCCTCCTGATCACGCTTCCGATCCTCGCCTCGTTTGGGTTCTTCCGATGATTCGTCGACATCCTCCTCGAATCGTCCTGGAGAGTCTAGCGCCCGAACGACGGAAGCGGTCCGTGACCCTGGCCGCCCATGGCTGCTGCTGCTGTTGCGTCCATTCCATCGGCGGCCTCCTGGGAACTCTGCTCGCCGCCCGGCGATCCTTCAAGGACCCGCCCCACGAAAGGGGCATGGACGAGGAGGCCGCCGCGGAGAAGCGTCGCTGGCGCCGCCAGCCGGTCTGGGTCTACTGGAATTCGCTCGCGATCGCGATCCTGGTCACCGTGGCCTGCATCTCGTTCTCGGTCCCCGCGGTCGACCGGCTCACCTGGACCCTCATCGGAGGCGCGTTCTTCTTCCCCCTCGTCCAGCTGGGTGCGAGCGTCCTCTCACTTCTCTGGATCCTTCTCTCGAGCCAGCCCGACAAGATCGGTGCCTGGCTCGCCATCGGGCGGATCACCCTCTGGATGGCGGTCGGGACTGCGGCGGGGGCCCTGGGGTTCTGAGGCCCGAAAATCCCCCCCGAGCCCCTTCGTCTCGGCTACAATCCTTGCGTGACTCGCCCGTTCAGGGTTTCCATTCGCGGCCTTCCTCCCGAACGCGCCCGCCGCACGGTCACCCTGCCGGTCGCCGGCTGCTGCTGCTGTTGTTGCTGCTGCCTCCATTCGATCGGCGGCATCGTCGGCGCCGTCCAGGGCGGGAAGGCCGCGTTCAAGGATCCGCCCGCATCCAGTACCGCCAACGAGGAGGTCGTCGAGGAATCCCGATACTGGCGGCGCTACCCGGTCTGGGTCTACTGGAAGTCCCTCGCCATCGCGATCCTCCTCGGGACCATCGTCGCCGCCGTCTCCTCAGGGGAGCTTTCCTCGCAAAGAAATGAGTCGGCCGTCATCATCCTCATCGGCGTCGCGCTGCTCCTCCCCGGCGTTCAGCTCGTCGCGAGCCTCATTGCGCTGATCTGGATCGGGTGTTCTTCGCATCCGGACAAAGGGACCGCACGGGCCACCTTGGGGCGCATGACCGCTTATTCCTTCCTGGGCGCCCTGATCGGCCTGGTGGCGATGCCCGTGCTGGGCGGCGCGTTCGGGATGTTCCGCTGAACGACGCCCCCCTGCGTCTGGCGTTCCCCTTCACCGTGCTCGCGGAGACCGGGACCGTGCGACTCGTCGCCGGTGAAGATCATCGCTACACGCTGAGCGCGCCGGGCCTCGAGACCTGGCTCCCCGGACTCCTCGCCCGGCTGGACGGCCGGCGGACCTTGCGGGAGGCCCTGGCGCCCCTGGATGCCACCCAACGGGACTCGGCGGCCGAACTCGTCGAGCGACTCCGAGGCGAGCGGATCCTTGTGGATGCGCCGGCCGAACTCGCCCACCCTGCCCGGCGCTTTCGAGCCGCCTTCGAAGGTTGCGGCCCGCTGAAGGACGGGGACTCGACCGGCATCGCCGGAAGGCCGGCCCTGCGGATCCTGTGCCAGGACCGCCTCGACTACGATGAAGCCCTGCGTTTCAACATCGATTGCCTGTCCCAGCATTCGCCCTGGATCTGGGCCACCACGGGCCCCCTGAGCCGAGGGTACGTGAGCCCGGCCTTCCTGCCCGGAAGCGGCCCCTGCCTCGGCTGCCTCATCCGCCACTTCCGACGTCTCTCTCCGGCGCCCGAGATCTACGACGGGCTGATCGCCCACGCGCAGGAGAAAAGGCCGATCGCCCCCGTGAGCTTCCCCGCCGAAGGACTTGACCTGATGCGCGCGATTCTCCGATGGAAGATCGCCGCCCTCGGCGACCCCTCGCCACCGGCCGCCCTCTATCGCCTCCACGTCGTCGAGACCGCCTCGATGGAGGTTTCGACGCACCGCGTCTTCCTCGATCCCGATTGTCCCGACTGCGGACGGAGGCCGTGATGACGGACTGGGCTTCGAGCGCGTACACGGGACTCTTCACGCGCTTCGGGCGCGTCCCCTCGCGCCCCCACGACCCTGAACTGACGGTCTGGTCGGGCACGATCCCGCCTTGGGGCGCGCGGGGCGCCGAGCTCCACGTGGGCGGGGCCGGGTGGGACGACGCCGCCGCCCGCGATGCCTGCGTGGGCGAAGCCGTCGAGCGCCTCTTGCCTTTCCCGATGGACTCCGACCGCACCGTTACGGCATCGTTCGGGGACTGGCCTCTCCATGAACCCGCCGTGGCTCCCGAACGATGGGTCCTCTTCCATGCCGATCAATATGCCCTGCCCGGATTCCCGTTCGCCCCCTTCACGCGCGACACCCGCTGCCGCTGGTCCTGCTTCCGCGAGGCCCTCAGCGGAAACCCGCGCTGGATACCCGAAGACCTCGCCTTCCTCTTCCTCCCCCCGGGGCGTTCCCATCGCATCGCCCCCGCGGTTTCGACGGG